>DODG01000166.1 GCA_003509065.1 Acidobacteriota bacterium | reverse complement strand
GTGTTTATGGGTCAAGGAGAAAACCGCCGGATTCGGTTCAGTTTTACCCCATGATTGACAGCCTTGGCACCCCTTTGATAATCTCATTTTATTGGAACCAAGACGTATTTCGACACGGATATATTTATGATTTCATCGCTGACCACGAAGCTGACGTTGATTGACCCCCTAGCGGTAGGTTTTTGTCGCGCCTGGTGGCGATTTTTCTATTTTACCATTGGTTCTGGAGGGGTGACTGTGCCAGTCTGACCGTCGAAAAAGATCTAGCACAACAAGTTCAACACCTCTTCAGCTTATTTGCTGCAGAGGTTTTTTTTTGTTTGAGATGAATGCATAGAGCCCAGATTTGCCTGACCGTTATGGCCGACAACATGGCCGAACTTAGAAAACGTCGAGATGGGGCAAGTGACGTGGATTTAGTTGAATTGCGTCTGGATTCGGTTTCAGACCCAGACGTGCAAGCAGCCCTAAATGGACGTCGATGTCCAGTTATTATCACTTGTCGATCAATTCGCGATGGCGGTCTGTTTAAAGGTTCAGAAGAGGAACGTCGTCGGCTACTTCTTGAGGCGGTTGATTCGGGCGCTGATTATGTGGATATGGAATGGAATCGAGGATTTGAGAGCGCTATAAAAAAACGGGACGGACGAAACATTGTACTCTCGATGCACGACTTTCAAGGAGTACCTCACGATCTGCGTAATCAATATCGGATAATGCAAGCAATGGGCGCTGCCGTTGTTAAGGTTGCTGTTACGGCCACACGATTGTGCGATTTACTTCCACTGCTTGAGATTGGTCAAACAACTACCGACCAAGATCGTGCTGTAGTCATCGGTATGGGAGTACCTGGGTTGGCCTCTCGAATTCTTGCATCTCGCTTTGGGTCCTGCTGGACCTATGTTGGCAATGCAGCGCCAGGGCAAGTGGATGTTGATCAGATGCTCGAACATTTTCGATATAGACATCTCACATCCAAGACGGAGGTGTTTGGTGTTGTTGGAAATCCAATTTCCCATTCAATATCACCAGCACTACACAACGCTAGTTTTGCAGATCAACAGCGAGACGCGGTGTACTTACCACTTGAAGCGTATGATGTAGCCGACTTTGTACGTTTTGCAAAAGCACTTTCAATTAAAGGCGCGAGCATTACCGCGCCGTTCAAGCAGACTATGCTTGCGCAAGTTAAAAAGACTGACTCCGCTGCTAGGCTTATTGGTGCGGTAAACACTGTCCGTAGTGAGCCTGATTGCTGGTCTGGAATCAACACGGATGCAGAAGGATTTCTCGCGCCTCTTAAACAGCGAATCCAATTGCAAGGTCTTCGTGCGTCTGTATTAGGTGCTGGGGGTGCCGCGAGAGCAGTGACAGTTGGATTGAGTCAGGCGGGTGCAATCGTGAGTGTTCATGCAAGACGCCTTGACAATGCGAAAGCAGTCGCTTCCCTTGGAAAAGCTGTGGCACGGACGTGGCCGCCGTTACCTAAGACTTGGGATTTATTGGTGAATGCAACTCCAGTTGGAACATTTCCTAATGTTGACAAGACCCCGATGAAGCCAGATTGTTTGGATGGTCGCTTGGTTTACGACTTGGTCTATAACCCAACGCAGACCCAGCTCATGAAAGATGCTTCGCAGCAAGGTTGTGACGTATTAGGGGGATTGGAAATGTTGGTTGCTCAAGCACAAGCCCAGGCTGAATGGTGGACTGGTGCTAAGCCAAACCCAATCGTTATGGAACAAGCAGCCATGAAGGCATTGGAATGGATGGTGAGAGACTCATGAAGCAGACAAGTTTGGAAGAGTTTGTCGATTTGGCATCGCACGGAACCTTTGTTCCAGTTTGTAAAGAAATCATGGCTGATTTGCTGACTCCTGTCTCGGCATTTTTAAAAATTGCGGAGCATTCAGATAACGCATTTCTATTAGAAAGTGTTGATGGTGGTGAACAGGTCGCACGGTATTCATTTCTCGGGAAAGATCCCTTTTTAATTGTGCGATCGCGAAAAGGACAAACCATCGTAGAGCACGCTGGTGTCATATCTAAACAACCCGAGTCCTTTATGAGCACGCTTCGACAATTAATGACGAAATACCGTTCTCCAGTGATGGCAGAGTTGCCACGGTTTACTGGTGGTGCAGTTGGTTATCTTGGTTACGATGCGGTTCCATGGTTTGAAGCATCACTGCAGGAAGCTTGGACTCGCCAGGGTTCTTTGGATAATGAATCCGATGGTGACGATGAAGCAGCCTTCATGCTCTTTGATACGGTGCTCGCTTTCGATCATGTTGCACATCGCATTCTGATTATTGCGAACGCGCGGGTATCGAAAGGTGATGACCTTCCGGCGCTTTATCAATTCGCGTGCGCGAAGATGACATTCTTGGAGAGAGAATTAGAGCGAACACTGTCACAATCAGAACCATTGAAGAGAGCTAAACTCGAGATAACTTCAAATCTCTCCCAAAAATCATTTGAGTCCTCTGTTAAGACTGCGCAGTCCCACATTTTTGAAGGAGACATATTTCAGGTCGTGCTTTCTCGGCGTTTTCAGACTGAACTTGCGGCCGATCCATTCAGTGTCTATCGGGCACTTCGACACATTAATCCGTCTCCCTACATGTATTTTATGCGGATGGGTCGAACGGTTATCGTTGGGGCGTCTCCAGAAATGTTGGTTAGAGTTGAAAATAAGAAGATTGAAACCCATCCGATTGCAGGAACACGACCGCGAGGCATGGACGTATGGGAGGACGAACGCCTTGGAGAAGAACTAAAAGCAGATGAGAAGGAACGGGCCGAACATGTGATGCTCGTCGATCTAGGACGTAACGATCTCGGACGAGTGTGCGAGTACGGAACTGTGAG
>DODG01000351.1 GCA_003509065.1 Acidobacteriota bacterium | reverse complement strand
TCGCCTTGGTAGGCCATTACCCCACCAACAAGCTAATCGGACGCGGGCCCCTCATCAAGTGCCAGGTCTTACGATCCCCAGCTTTGATCACCATCTTTCCAAAGACGGGATGTTATGCGGTATTAGCGTTCCTTTCGAAACGTTATCCCCCGCTCGAAGATAGGTCACCCACGCGTTACTCACCCGTTTGCCACTCTACTTACGGCCGAAGCCGTTTTCGCGTTCGACTTGCATGTGTTAGGCACGCCGCCAGCGTTGATTCTGAGCCAGGATCAAACTCTCATGTTTAATTACAAGAGCCGCTGGGATGACCTGACGGTCTTCCCCGCGGCAATCGGTTAAACACAAGCGCCTATTGAATTGGCTCTTGCGTCGTTCTTTTGTTTGTCAAGTATGAAGCTCCGAGTTAACCAACGTCCACTTCCAGCGAACTGAAAATTTCCGACGATCAGCTCTGAACTTCTTGCTGATACTCGACGGGCTGTGCTTGCACGTTCTATCTAGTTTTCAAAGAACCTTGGCGCTGGACGCCAGCGGCGCACCAGCAAGTTGTTTCCCCAATTTCCTTTAGGGAAACCTATCAAGGGTAGTAGAATCGCCTCTAGCTGTCAAACCAATTCTTGATTTTCAGGGCAGCGAAGCTTCATCATTCTACGAAAACTGGGGCCCTGAGGCACCATGCCGGCGACCTCATCAGGAAATTAATCGCCTTTTTTCGGTTTGAGGGTCACGCGCCTAGCTTTCTTCCCAACTTGAAGAATGAACGACCTCGATGATGAGTCAAATTCGTACCACTTGTCTAAAATACGCTCACCGTCAATCTTGACACCACCTTGATCGATGACTCGCGTGGCGCTAGAACTAGATGAAACAAAACCTAAGTCCACCATCAAGCTGCTTAGTCTTGGTCGAGCAACATCAAACGTAACGGTCTGCTCAGGGGCGTCCATGGGAAGTTCCTTGCGCGCAAATCGCCGCTCAAACTCCTCAGCCGCCGCCGCCGCGGACTTCTCGGAATGAAAATCGGCTACAATTTTTTTTGCTAACTCGATTTTCACTTCCTTCGGATGCTTCGAACCTTTCTTCACGGCTGACTGGAGTTGTTGAATATCCTTGAGTGAGACATCAGTAAGTAGCTCGTAGTATGTCCACATCAGATCATCGGAAATAGACATCAGTTTTCCAAACATCTCATGTGGCGACTCAGTAATTCCGATGGCGTTGTTGGCGCTTTTTGCCATCTTTTCAACACCATCAAGGCCCACGAGAAGCGGCACGGTTAGAACTATTTGGGGTTCCAAGCCATGGGCAGGCATAATGTCTCGTCCCACGTTTAAATTAAACAGTTGATCGGTACCACCCATCTCCACATCAGCTTTTAAACAAATCGAATCGTAGGCTTGCGCGAGCGGATAGAGAAACTCGTGTATCGCGATGGGTTGCCCCTTGTCGTACCGCTTCTTAAAATCTCGACGCTCCAACATTTGCGCCACACTATAGTGGGATGCCAACCGGATCCACCCGTCACTCCCTAGCTTCTTCAACCACTTACTGTTGTTCTTAACAACCGTTTTTTCACGATCCAGTAACTTGAAAACCTGCGTCTTATACGTCTCCGAGTTCTCAATAATTTCCTCCTCGGTCAGCGGTGGCCGCGTCTTCGTGCGACCAGCTGGATCGCCAATGAGAGCCGTAAAGTCACCGACAACGAAAATGACCGTGTGGCCCAGATCCTGAAAGTGTTTCATCTTTCGGATTAACACGGTGTGGCCAAGATGAAGATCGGGGGCAGTGGGATCGAAACCCACTTTCACGGTTAATGGTTGTCCGATCTTGGCCGAACGTTTGAGTTTTGCCTGAAGATCACTTAACCGCACAACATCAACACAGCCCTTGGTTAAATAATCGACCTGCTCGTCTAACGTCCCGTGGTCACGATCGTTCAGTATCGCCAAAGCTTCTCCTCAAGATAAATCTTCTCGCCCTGATAATATACAACCATCCTATGCCAACAGCGCCAGAGACAGCACAATTCGGTCGACGGTCACTATTGAAAGGACTATTTGCGGTCGGAGTCGGAGGTCTCGCCGGGACTGGTGCATATGGATACCTCTATGAACGGCACAATCTTGAAGTTACAAAAATTTCTATCTCCCCAGCTGGACTCCCCGAAGCCTTGGCGGGACTCCGAATCGGGTTTATGACAGATTTGCATCACAGTGAAACGGTGCCAAAATCCCATATTGATACCGCTGTCTCCTTGATGGTGGCCGAGAAACCCGATCTTATTGCCTTAGGAGGAGATTATGTTACCTGGCAAGATTTTAAATACCTCGAGGGCGTTGCTGATTCCCTGTCACGATTGACTGCACGGTATGGGGTCTATGCCGTGCTCGGTAATCACGATGACGACCGCGAAGTACCTGCTGCACTAAGTCGCAGCGGCATAGAAGTCCTGGCTGATGTCCGCACCAATCTCACTATTAGAAATGAATCGGTCGAACTCGTAGGGCTTCGCTTCTGGACCAGAAATGCTGCGGAAATCAGACAACTAATTAGTGATGCCACGGGTTACATTATGATGCTGGCCCATGATCCTAGGCGGATCACCGAAGCCTCAACCTTTAAGGTGCCACTACTTCTTTCCGGTCATACACATGGCGGGCAAGTCGTCTTACCAGGCCTTGGAGCTATCGCAGCACGAAAATTTCCTATCGCTTCTGGTTTATTAAACAGCCAAAAGACGATGCTCTTCGTTAGTCGAGGAGTAGGTACAGTTGTTCTGCCTCTACGATTAAACTGCCCTCCAGAAATCGCTATTTTGACACTAGAAAGTCACTCAAAGATCTAGCTAAAGAGCGACCTGACAATTTCTTGCTCAGACACGGTAGTCAGGACCGGTCTACTTACCATCGAGCATACGGGCAATCGCCTGAGGATAAATGCGATGCTCTTCGACAAGGATACGAGCCGCCAAGGTTTCAGGAGTGTCATCAGCGCGTACCGGTACTGCAGCTTGTTCAACGATCGGGCCGGCATCCAGATCCACTGTGACTAAATGTACGGTGGCCCCAGACACCCGCACGCCATGCTCCCAAGCCTGCCGCTGGGCATCCAAACCTGGAAACGCGGGTAACAGTGATGGATGCACGTTCAGCACTGCATTGGGAAAAGCATCGATAAACACGTGACTAAGCAAGCGCATGAAGCCAGCTAGGCATACTAAGTCCACTTGCCGCTCTTGAAGGTGTTGAACCAAGACTTGGTCATACTCTTCACGTGTAGAGTAAGCCGATTGCGGAAGCACTAAGGTCTCAATGCCGGCAGCACGAGCTTTGTCCAACCCAAGAGCATCCGCTCGATTTGAAATAACGATCGCGACCGTTGCCTTTAAACGGCCGTCTTTGATGGCATCGATGATCGCCTGGAGGTTGCTGCCACGACCTGAAATGAGGACTCCGAGTCGTCGATTTTCACTCATCGTTAACGATAAACGACCTTCTTATTGCCTGCTTCAATGCTTCCGATAATTTTAGCTTCCGTTTCACCCTCATCGTGTAAAGCAGCAATAACCTCTTCAGACGAATGTTCATCACACACCGCAACCATACCAATACCCATATTAAACGTGCGGTACATCTCAGATTCCGACACTTCACCGGCCTCCTGAAGGAAACGAAATATGTGAGGAATAGTCCATGCATCACGACGCACGATTGCAGAGGTCCCGTCTGGAAGTATCCGAGGTAAGTTATCGGTGAGGCCACCGCCTGTGATATGGGCGAGGCCCTTGATTACGTCGCGTACGAAGAAAGGCCCAAGACTCTTCAGATATGATCGGTGCGGCACTAACAACGCTTCACCGATTGTACGACCAAGTTCGGGCACACTGGAGGCAACCGTCAGTTCCAACGTGTCAAACACGATCTGACGCGCCAGTGAAAAACCGTTCGTGTGCAACCCTGACGACGGTAAACCAATCAATTTATCTCCAGGCGTAATCCGTTTACCATTAATAATCCTATCCCGCTCGACCACCCCAACAATAAAACCTGCCAAATCGTAATCCTGATCCCCATAAAAACCAGGCATCTCTGCCGTCTCTCCGCCCAGCAACACACAACAATTGTCCTGACACGCAGCAGCCATTCCTTGAACAACAGTACTAGTTGTTTCAGGCGTCAAGCGTCCTGTCGCAAGGTAATCAAGAAAGAAAAGGGGCTCAGCGCCCTGAACAAGAATGTCATTTACACAGTGGTTGACGAGATCAACACCTACGGTGTCATAACGATTCGCAAGCAACGCAACTCTCAACTTGGTACCAACGCCGTCTGCACTGGCAACTAGTACAGGATCTCGATATTTGGAACTATCAAGATGAAACAGTCCACCAAATGCCCCAATATTCGAAAGAACATTCGGAGTAAAGGTAGCTTCTGCGAGGTCGCGAATCCGCCGAACGGCTTCGTCACCGGCCTCGATATCCACACCAGACTTCTTGTAATCCATCACTTGATCACGGTGTTACAAATTATTTGGAAGCTTTAATGCAAGCTGAAGATAGGCATCCTCATCCCGTGGAAATTCCACCGGGTATTTGCCAGTGAAGCACGAAGTGCAATAAGTGCGAGCACGCACGCCGACTGACGAAAGCATGCCCTCAATACTGAGATACGAGAGACTGTCCGCATTCAAATATTCACGAATATCCTCTACCGAGTTGGACGATGCAATTAGTTCTGATCGACGTGGGGTGTCAATTCCATAGTAACAAGGTGAAATCGTAGGCGGACAACTGATACGCATATGAACCTCGCTGGCACCTGCAGCTCTAATCATCCGAACGATCTTCTGACTCGTCGTACCCCTTATAATCGAGTCGTCAATCAACAAAACGCGTTTGCCCTCAAGGATGCTCTTAACAGGATTTAATTTGACCTTAACCTTGAAATGTCGAATCGCTTGTTGCGGATTAATAAATGTGCGCCCAACATAATGGTTGCGAATCAATCCCATCTTGAAGGGAACCCCAGACTCTTCGGCATACCCAAGCGCCGCACAGACTCCAGAGTCAGGAATTGGAACGACAACGTCAGCATCAACCGCTGCTTCCCGCGCTAACTCGCGTCCGAGCTCTGTCCGGACTTCATTTACGCTTTGCCCGAACACATAACTATCCGGCCGTGCAAAATAAACGTGTTCAAAAATGCAGTGAGCCGGTGATGCTTCTGCGAATGGTTTATATGAACGCATGCCGGATTTGCTTATAACCAAGACTTCTCCCGGTTCAACGTCACGAATATAGGTTGCACCAATGAGATCAAGCGCGCACGTCTCTGAACACACGACCGTCGCATCACCCAATCGACCTACTGCTAATGGGCGGAACCCGTGCGGATCGCGAACTGCGATAAGTTTCTCTTTCGTCAACATCACAATAGAAAACGCACCACGGATTTGCGACATAGACTCGATAATTGCATCCTCAGGCGTTGCCGCTTGAGACCGTGCGTAGAGATGCAAGATAACTTCTGTATCGCTACTGGTCTGAAAAATTGATCCCTCGCGAACTAACTGCTGCCTAAGTTCAGTAGCGTTAACTATGTTTCCGTTGTGACAAAGCGAAATTTCTCCGTGCGAACAATCGATCAGGATTGGCTGAGCATTAACCAAGTTGCTTTCACCAGCGGTCGAATATCTCACATGACCGATCGCTAGCGACCCTGATAGCTCGTTAAGCTTCTGTTCATCAAAACAATCGGCGACATAACCCATGGCACGGGATAAGGAGACACGCTTTCCGTCGGAAGAAGCAATGCCGGCACTTTCTTGACCACGATGCTGGAGCGCATACAGGCCTAAGTAGGTTAGATTGGCGGCGTCCGGATGTCCGGAAATCCCGAAGACTCCACATTCATCTTTAAATTTGTCCGCCATATCAGTCGCTAACCCTTAACTTTAGTGTCATTCCTCTAATGCTTCCGATATTACGCTACGCGATCGACAAAATTATGAGCAAGTGCTTCTGCCCACATCGTTTCAAGTTCGCCTATTTCAATATCAATCACTTGAGTTCCAGAAACCGATATGCGCAATCTGGAACCACCGGTCGAGCCAATTATCCTCGCTGGAACATTCACTGTCTTTGCACAAGCCAGCACCTCATCAACATTGGCTTTAGCAACCGATAGAATGACTCGCGACGCGGATTCACCAAACAAAGTAATCGCCAAGTCGACTTCGGGATTCGCAGCCATTTGAAGCCCTGGAATCAACAAGTCCGCCCCAATACCGCCAGAATCAAAACAGCACTCAGACACCGTCACGGCGAGGCCACCGTCTGAACAATCATGCGCTGACTCCACCAAGCCAGACGATGCCAACTCTGTAACGAGCTGCTGAAGTGCCCGCTCCAGCACCAAATCAGGCTCGGAGGGACGTCCACGAAC
>DODG01000002.1:1554-15173 GCA_003509065.1 Acidobacteriota bacterium | reverse complement strand
GTGTTCCTTATGGCCCTTGGAAATTTCGCCAAGAAAGGCCTTTTATTAATAGCTATTGCAGTGTCTTACGGTATTTTTGTATCTACATTCTCTGCATCAGGTTCATATGCTGTTGCCTTGGTATTGATCCTGGGAGTGGGTGCCTCGGCTGCAGCGTTTGATGCGATGCAATGGACGCTTCTGCAGCTAAATGTTCCTGACGATATGAGGGGACGCGCTGTAGGTGCATGGGTGTTTGCTATTGGGTTTGGTTGGGTAGGGCATCTGGGGCTTGGAGCTGTAGCGGAGAATGCCGGCGTGCAGTGGGCTCTTGCTGTGGCAGGCCTTTCGGTTATTCTGGCGGCTATCATAGCTCTGTCCGGTTCAAAAGAATTACGCAAAGCCTGATTTATCGCACTGGTGACTTCTACTTTCCTAATGCCTTATTCACGACATCTGATAGCGTGGGATCTTGCTTCGCCAAATAGATAGCTGCTTCGAGCATCCCGCCTGGATTACCAGTGTCCGCATGGAACCCGATCAAAGTCACTGCATGAACTGGTGAAATGCCAATAAGGGCGGCAATGGCGTCAGTGATCTGTATTTCATTGTTAGCTCCAGGCACTTCCATTGTTAGATGATCAAAGACTCTATTATCAAGAATGTAGCGTGCCACAATCGCCAAATTGCTGGGCGCATCTTCTACAGCAGGTTTTTCAACAAGAGTTTCTACAGTGTGGACGCCGTCGCTGACTGGTTTGCCTCCTATGATCCCTTTAGTCGGTATAACCTCTTTTTTAGCTTCGTTTACACCGATCACTGACCCGCCGTGTTTTTTGTAGACCTTAATCAACTGTTCTGTTGCAGAAGGCCTGTTGATTATGACGTCATCAGGGAAAATTGTGACGAATGGTTCACCATCACAAAATTCCTGGGCTTGCAGAATTGCGTGGCCTGGTCCTTTTGGCTCGTCTTGGAATATCGTGATTACATTTGCCAGAGATGCTAGTTCTATATGGGCGGCGAGCACTCCGTCCTCACCCCTTTGCTTGAGCTGTGCCTCAAGTTTGGGTTGCCTGTGAAAGTAATCAGCCACTGGTTCCATACCATGTGACATGACGATCGCTATATCAGTGATGCCTGCAGCCGCAGCTTCACGTACTGCATATTCAATTACCGGGACATTCAAAATTGGCAGTAACGGTTTAGGGACGGTTCGAGTCACCGGTAGAAACCGGATACCCAATCCGCCCACAGGGATAACGGCCTTTGTTACGGGAGGATTTTTTTGCATTTAAGGATTCTATCGGGAATATAGTGTCTTTATTAGTATTCGATGTCAGCGACTATTGGAAGACTGAGTAGTACGATGGAAACGGTCGTGCTAGGTGGGGCGTTAGCGGTGCCCTGTACTCGCAATCCGCTATAGCGAGGCTGAAATCCCCTGTTGAGGCAGTTCTTGTATGGCCGCTGGAGGCAGTAATTAGACGTTGACAGCTTGGTCCCGCGCGGCGAGGCCTTGTGAACTCCGTCAGGACCGGAAGGTAGCAGCGGTAAGCGATACACCTCGGGTGCCGCGGGAACGCCGGGCTGGAGTCGGTTCTGTCATCTAAGTCATATCCGTCTGTCGAAACTGGGGTGCACGGTCATATTTGTCAATGCAACACCAACTAAACTAAAAACCAATGTCTGTTTGGGTAATGAATACGGTTTGATCGGCCTATGACCCCACCACCGCTGGGACAACATTTCCTCACCGATACCTCTGTAGTCAAAGCGATTCTAGAATCGGCTGATTTGCGATCCGGTGATACCGTTGTTGAGGTTGGCCCGGGTCGAGGCGCACTCACGAGCGATATTGTTAGCCAGTCCGGGAAAATTTTGCTTATTGAATACGATGCCGAAATGGCCCAACGATTGGCGTTCAAATACGAAACCAACACCAACGTAAACGTAATTAACCTCGACGCTCGTCACTTTGGGTCAGACTCTCATACGTGGTTGTCAGATGGAAACTATAAGGTTGTGGGAAACCTTCCTTATTACGCTGCCAACCCTATCGTTAGGAACTTCCTGGAATCGACTCATAAGCCGACTTTCATGGTGATAATGGTTCAGCGAGAAGTTGCCAGAGATATGGCGGCCGAGCCGGGTGACATGAGCCTTCTCTCTTTGGCCGTCCAGATTTATGCATCTGCAGAGAAGGTCATTGATGTACCTCCACAATGTTTTGACCCGCCACCGAAGGTACATTCATCGGTTTTAAAATTGACACCTTCTAGTGAGCCTAAATTGCGGTTCGAGTCGCCTGATGATTTTTTTAAACTGGCCAGGGGTGGATTTAAGAGTCCACGAAAACAATTGCATAATTCTCTTGCAGATGGGCTTTTCATCCACCTGGATGATGCAAGGAGCCTGGTGTCCGAGACGGGACTAGAGACGACAAGACGACCAGCTACTCTTGCTCTTGAGGATTGGCAGGTTCTATACGACGTTTGGGTGAAGAGCGGAAGGCCTTCAAATATTCCCGGCTCTATTCGCCGTTCTCAGAAACGAAAACTCGATGACTAACCCAGTTAGTGTTATTGAAAAAGCCTACGCCAAGGTTAATCTAACCCTTGAGATTCTTGGTAAACGTAGAGATGGATACCACGACCTCGCTTCTGTTATGCAGACAGTTAATCTGTTCGATACAGTCACCGTTTCTGAAGCTGATTCGATTATCGTTGATTGTGATGGTCTCGAGATCGATACTGAAATGAACCTGGCCACCAAAGCTGCAAGTGTGTTGAAAAACCGGACAGGTATCAGATCAGGTGCGAAAATTTTAATTAAGAAAAGTATTCCCGTATCAGCCGGATTGGGTGGCGGGTCATCTGATGCCGCAGCTACCTTAAGAGGATTGAATCGGATATGGAAACTTGGCCTTTCGGTCGATGAGTTGGCAGACATAGCTGCCTCGGTCGGTTCGGATGTGCCGTTCTTGCTCAGAGGAGGCACGGCTCTTGTAAGGGGGAGAGGCGAAGAAGTGAGGCAGATCAGCCCAGCCAAGATTTCCAGTTTTCTTATTGTTACGCCTCATGTTAAGTACCGGAACGCTCTGGCTAAAACAGCATACGCATTCTCCAGAGTTGATGAATCGATGTTTACGGTAGGTAACCTCACACACAAACTGGCTGCAAGGATTGCGTCTGGTGGTGATTGCCCTTCAGAGTTTTTCTTCAATCAGTTCCAGACGATTGCCGAAGATATTTTCCCTGGATGGGCACTTACTAGGGATCGGATGGCAAGTATTGGCATTGAAGAAGTCATATTGTGTGGTGCCGGACCCTCAATTTTCACGGTGCCTCCATCAAAGGAACTCGGTACAGCTTGGTACCTATTACTATCACAAACCTACAAGGAGGAAGCGTTTCTCGTCGAGCCTGCCTCCCATGGTCTGGAGTTTTAAGTGGAAGAGCCGCTGCGTACGGTGATTGCTGGAATGATCGGCGGGGCGTTGATGGGAATGGTGTTTGTGACGCATATCTCTCTTCTATTGGTTCACCATCCTCCTTCAGTGCTAAAAGAACGAGCAGTTGTATCCAATGTTTCCAGATTGATTACAGTTACTGCGTTTGTAACTTTTATAGGTTGGGATTTTCTAGCAATACTTATGTCGTTTGCCGCTCAGGCGAACATTGAAACCACATCGTTGCGACTCTCTCTTGTCCCGAGTCCGGTCTATCTTCTCATTGTGACTTTCTTGGCCCTCTTTATATTGATACCTGGCCTTGTGATTTTCCGAGATCGCAAAGTACACGTAGTTGCTGAGCTGCTTGTATTCATTGGTGTGTTCGGTTTTTTGATTCCAAATCTGGTTGTCGCTGTTCACCGCTTGTGATCTGCACTTTTACCGCCACTGAAAGATTACGCTTCGTACTAAACTTGGTAAAACGACAATATTTCACTAATTTTCAAATGTTGAACCAACACAAATGGCTGGTTCCAAAAAGGTTTTCAGGAAAATAGACAATGAGATTCCCCAATCGATTCGCCGGAAAAGTCGCTCTGTTAACCGGTTCTGCATCAACGTTGAAAGGTGAACTTATGGGATTTGGCGGGGCCACTATATGGAGATTCCTCGAGGAAGGTGGACGCGGTGTCGTGATCACAGATGTTCAGGACAAGGTTGGCGAGAGCGCCGCCCTCCAGTTGCGAAACGAGGGCTACGATGCAATTTACCTTCATCTGGACGTGACTGACGAGGATGAATGGGATAGTGCTGTTTCGACTACGATGAAGCATTTTGGACGTATCGACATCCTGGTCAACATAGCGGGGATTCTTGACCCGAAATCGATTCTGGATATTGAGCCTTCTATATGGAAAAAAACGATGGAAATAAGCACAGTGGGAGTATTTCTCGGTACGCGTGCAGTAGCAAGACAGATGGAAAAATCTGGAGGTGGCTCAATAATCAACCTTGCCTCCATGGCAGCGAAACAGGGCTCTGGGTCTTATGGGTCTGCCTATTCTTTTTCACGTGGAGGGATGCATAACTTCACTCAATCTTCGGCTTTGCAACTTTCTGATATGGGGATCAGGGTCAATACGATCATGCCCGGGTGGGTACATACCCCCTTTACCGATTATCTCTATGCCGATCCTGAGCAGAGCAAGTACCGTACCGACCGTGTGCCTTTGGGACGATGGGGCGAACCGGAAGATATCGCTGCGGGGATCCTTTTTCTAGCCTCAGAAGATTCCTCTTACATGACTGGTGCTGAGCTTCTTATGGATGGCGGTGTGAGCGCTGGTTCCGTACGTCCCGCAAATCCCCGCGGCAATGGTTAGTTATCAAACACTTGCAGTAGTTCGTATGATCCGGACAGCGGATCAAAGTGATGGATTCACTGGAGTCTTAACTTTTCGCCGCATATTTTTTTAGCGATTCTTCGTTAAGTTCGGTTCCCCAGCCTGGTTCCGTGGGTATTGAGACCACAGCCTGATCAATAACGGGTAAATTGGTCACAAGTTCATCGCGCCAAGGAACTTGAACGGGGTCACTCTCGCTTATCTTCACGTTCGTTACTGAAGCACACAGATTCATTGTTTGAAATGTAGAAAGGTGACCATTGAAATTGTGTGGTGCTATGTTAATGTCATAAACCTCTGCCATGTTTGAGACTCTCCTGGCTGGTATCAATCCCTGCCACTGGACGTCTACCTTGCATACGTCCATGGCTCTCAACTCGAACAGATCACGATAGTTGGATGGCCCGAGTCGTTGCTCACCAGTACAAATAGGCGTCGACGTTGCATCCTTGACCATTCGTACACTTTGGGCATCGAGGTTGTCTAATTCCATCCATGTCAGGTTGAACGGCTCCATTGCCTGGGCGAGGCGAATTTGCCCATCAGCTTTGAAGTGCTCATTAACGTCCAGACATATTCCCATATCTGGACCAACCTCGTCTCTTATCACCTCCATTTGCTTGACCGCAGCGTTGAGTATTTCTCTGGTCAGTGTCTGATCATGTGGGCCTGAGCGTCCCTGGGACAGGTTCACGAAAGGATCACCTGGCAACTGGATATTTGTCTTAAATGTGTCGTAACCCATTTCACCTGCTTGTGCGACTACCTCTCGTATGTCGTCATAGGATCTGACGGGTTTGGTGCCAAGTTGTTTGTACGAACGAACCTGATATGTCAGCATGTGGGACCAGTAAACTTGTTGATGGGTTCGTGTAGGGCCTCCCAATAGTTCGTACACCGGTACATCTAAGGCCTTCCCTTTTATATCCCATAAAGCGAGCTCAATTCCAGCGATGGCCTGCCAGGTCGCTCCAGCATACGCCATGCGAGTTGACCTGATCATCTGGATGTAGTGAGCTTCTACCGCCCGGGGATCTTTGCCAAGCAATTGGTCGGACAGGTCTCGGATAAGTCCAGTCATTCCATGGGCGAGCCTTCCTTCCCCGAATTCCGAATAACCAACGATCCCCTGGTCTGTCCTTATGGCACAGAACAATAGTGGCTGATTCAAACCTTCAACTGCAAACACTTCAACTGACGTGATTTTCATTGCCTTGAGATTCCTGCCTGGTTGTTATCAAAAAAATCTATGGGAATGGTATTAATGGATGTGTGTTGGACTATCACCATGTGAATGTGGGATCTTCTTTTTAACTTGTCCGATCGCTTCGGAAAAAACGTTTCGTATGTTTGTTTGTTGTTTTTCATCGGAGCGCGTGGCCAACGTGTCTAGCCAGTCCAATCCGCCCTGCATGGTTGTGATTAGGTATTCGCCGAGCGCAACATCAAACACATCGGTATGTCCGGCTTTAACATATACAGGAGAGGTGTGCGCAGCGAAATTTACGGGCCACACGTGCCAGGCTACGAGATCACTCACAGCGCGAGCTGCAATCCAACCACTTCCAGGAATGTTCACCTGTTCGTTGATAGCCAGCAGTTTTTCACCATCATCGGATGATGCTTGGGCAATTACTTGTCCGTTGAAAACTATTTGTAACTTGTTAATTGGCATTGCACATGAAGCTGATGCCATAACATGAACGGATCCACCCGATTCGGGGAGTTGAATTTCATCTCCAGGCTGTAACCCTTCAACACTAAGATCCATTAATGGGCCGCTTGTCGTATAGGTTTTGCCGGATCGAACTGCGTCGCTCCATGAATCGTAGGATAAATCTCGTTCCCCTATGTAGGCATAAGTTCTTACCCCACCTACAGGCATGCCTGCCGACATTTTATCCGTGCCACCGACAGCCGGGACGCGGTATCCACAGTTCAACAGCCGATACCATTCATGCACTGCAAAAGTGTCCATAGTTGGCACATGGAAATCCCGAATTTCCAGACCATCGACTTTGCCTAAGACTACTTCCGCGATTACCTCTGAGTGAGGAAACGGGAAATGAGGAACGATCGCCAGACCGCCCTTGTCATGCGCCTCGTCAGCCCATTGACTCATTGATCGCACTGTCGGGTCCCCTATATACCCTTCAGTGGGGCCACTGGTTGACATGGGGAATATCGGAGAACCGGTAGCGCCCATCAGGCTTATGTGACCCATGAAATGCTGCCGGTTTTCGGAACCAACCCATACGATAGTTTCATCTGAAGAGGATCCTGAGAGTTCTCCCGTTAGATCACCAACATTGGTGTAGAGGTCCCCCCATTGTGCTGCTAGGAGGTTGATGATATTGATACCTTCGGCCCCTGCTTCCAGATGCGCCGTTTCCGGGGTCAAGAAGTGAGTATGTGTGTCAGCTGTGACCCATCCTGATTGACGCAGATTTGAGTTCCGAACGAGCGGTATTTCTAGACTACGCTGTCCTGGCTTAATAGTGATCTTCTGTCGTATAGGTTCAAATTCGAACCCTTTTGCAACTTCTACATACACATCTCCGACCGGCAGTTCGCCTTGAAAAGTCCCATCCACATAGGCGTATGGTGTATCGCCAAGAAGCAGGTCAGCTCCGTAGTCTTCGAACCAGTTGTCGTTTACCTCGTGAGTGTGACCGTATGGCGGGAAATAGCGACCATCCTCTGACCGGAAGTGAACACGTGCCGGTGTTGGCTTTCCAGAAGTGGAATCAATTATCTTGCCGTGAACCCAAACGCGTTGAGAAGTGAGTACCCTGGCTCGGACTTTTCCATCCTTGCTGGATGCTTGTCCTAGTTCAAGCAATTCACCTGTATCGATTGTTGAACCATCTATCGACAGTGTTGCGTTCCTGGAAGCAGCTAGGTCAATTGTGGTCGTGTTGTTTGTAGTCTCTACAGATTCTCCCCAACCCTTCACTGGACTTGCCAGCCATTCGTGCTGGTTGAAAGTCGGTATGTCCTGTTGTCGCGCGATTACCCCAAGGTCTATTTTTGTGTTGATTTCACTTGAAGACTTTCCGTTAGCGTCGATTTCGATCGTTTCCAGAGGCTCGTGGCGTAACGGGTGTTCACTTCCGTTAAACAAAGTTATAGCCCCGATCGCGATCGCGGTGGCACCAGTCGGTTCTATGACGACACTAGTAATTATTTTTGATGAATCAGGTACAACAAGAGCATAAATAGTCCATGAGCCAAGTGGATTCGATCGCGATTCTTTATCTTCCTTTGCGGGAGTTCTACCGGATGTTGGTGGGTCACCGACCATGACTCCTGTCTGCCATCTGCCCCATCCGTTCTCAGGATAGGGGCCGCGAAATGGAAGACTACTCAAACCATGATGCTGGCGAGAAATGAAACCACTTTGCATACGAGTCTGTACCTGATTGATTTCAAATCGTCTTCGTATCCGCTGGCGATGTTGGGATCCGTCTTCAAAAGATAATGTGTAATCGGCAAGGTGCTCGCCAGGCGCTGTGACCACCGGGTTGAGATAGTCGGATGATTGTCCGGCAACAGTGGTTGTGGCCTTCTCATCACAGAAATGTGCGAAAACTAGATGTGATCCACTTTGATTTAACGGTATTTCGAGACCGGTTCGATCAGAAAAAACGACGATGTTGTTTTTTCTCACAGAAAAATCGAATGGAATTCCCCAAAATACTTGCGACCCGATCGGCAACTCGGATGCTGATTTAGCTGTTTTTGATTGCCAAAATTGAGAATCTGAAAGAGAAGCGTTAACAAATGAAGTGAGTGGAATTGTTTTGAACTTCGGCATCAGTGTTAGTCCGTTCCAGTGAAACTTTTTATATAGCGCAAATGATGCTCCAGGTTTTTAAAGCAAACAAGCCCCGGAGGTATCCGTGGCTTGTAATGTCGCTTGACCTGGTTCTAACCCAGAGCTTCGACTTGGGATTTGACCTCATCGAATGGTGGTAGATCGCTTGGTACGTTGCACAACCATTTCCAGCTGATGTTACCGTCGGTACCGATAACGAAGACCGAACGCTGCGCAGCCGTGAAACCGTCCATACCTGCGAAATCTGGCCATGCCACGCCGTAATCTTCGATTGTCGACTTCTTGTAATCACTGAGCACAGGGAAATTAAGCCCATGTTTATTCTTGAATTCAGCGTTGCCAAAGCGTGCGTCGGTTGATATCGCTACCACAGAAGCGTTTAGCGAGGAATAATCAGATAAGGCGTCTCGGAATGTACACATTTCGTCATCGCATACCCCGCTGAACACAGCAGGAAAAAATGCAAGAACAACCTTCTTTCCTTTGAGACTGCTGAGACTAAACTCGTTGCCGTCTGTGTCAAATAATGTGAAATCAGGTGCCGTAGTACCTACTTCAGCAGACATAGTTATCTCCTAAGCGTTTTGTAGTGGAACATGTTGATCGCGGAAAGATTATGTCATCCGTTTGGTCAGAAGGACATCGCAATCTTGATTACTTCATCCTGTCGTAGTCTGTACATCTCGAAAGCTTCCTGCGCATCCTCGAACTTCATTTCATGAGTTTTAAGGACTCCCGGATCAATCCACCCACGCTCTTTGAGCGCAACGATGTCCCGGATTTCCTGAACAGGTTCTGCAGTAGCTGCTATAACGGTCGCGTTTAGTTGTATGTTTTTAGCCATCCACTTTCGATGATCAAATGTGACCAGCGTGGGATCTACGAGACTGAAGGATACAATTTGTCCCTGTTCTTTTACGAGGTCTATAGCAGTGCTGAGACCTGCAGGGTTGCCGCTGGCGTCCACCACTACGTCGAACATCTGCCCATTTGTTATCTCTTCCGCTGCCTGAATGACATCTTCATTTGAGGCGTTGATTGTATGTGTGGCGCCCAAGTCTGATGATGTTCTACAGCGGTATTCTTCAAGATCTATTCCAACCACCTGTTCAGCGCCCTGTTTTTCAGCAATCATTGTGAACGTGAGGCCAATTCCTCCCTGTCCTAAGACTGCAATTTTTCTTCCCATTGGGTTACCCCATTGGCGCGCGGAAAACAACGCAGTTCCAGAATGCTGGCACATTACCCATTCGGAGAGTTCTCCCCAATCCGGTAACTTGATTAATCTGTCGGCCGTCTGGACTACCTGCTCTTGCATCCCGGCTACATCCCGTGGAATGACGATTACTCGTTGTCCCGTCTTATAGTCAGGGTCTCGACTATCAACGACAACACCTGCACATTCGTGCATTGGTGCTCCAGGGAGGAAAGGATAATCTTCCTCTGGAAGTGCAGCATCATATTCTAGATATATATCACTCCCGCAAATCGATAATGACTCGAGTTTTATCAATACTTCGCCAGTCTTCAACGGAGATGGCTCAGGCACCTCCATAAACTCTATTTTTCGTCGTGCTACTACTCTGGCTGCTTTCAATGGATTCCTCTCGAGTTATGAATTTTCAGTACTGGCTGCGGTATACGATTAACCCACCTAAGTGGTGAGCGCAATTCTAACGCGATAACGGCGTATACTCGCCCGTCTTCGGACTCTAAACAAAGAAAAAGCGCAAAGGTGCTAAAAAATTTGAAGATCAACAATATCGAAACTGTTCGTGTCAGTGATCCCTCAGACGCTATTTGGGTGAGGGTTCACACTGATACAGGGTTGATTGGATTAGGTGAAACTTGGTACGCCTCAAGAACCGTTGAGTCCGCTGTCCACGACCATTTTGCTCCTCTGCTGGTCGGTCGAGACCCATTCGCTATCGAGAGACACTGGCTAAATATGTTTCGGCTTTCGGATCATGCTGGCTATGGTGGTGCTGAACTCAGGGCGATATCGGCTATCGATATGGCTTTATGGGACATAAAAGGTCAAGCAGCAGGTGTTCCGGTATATGAATTGCTCGGAGGAGCGGTCAGAAAAAAAATTCGTGTTTACGCTACCGGAGGTCCATTCCAAGGCTGTGGGGACCTAGCAAAAGAATTGATTGAGGACGGAATAGTCGCTATGAAAATAGGACCGACTATTCCAGTAGCCACTCCTTCTGAGGGACAGTACCTTGCTCCGAATGAACTTGATCACGTTCTTAAGCCGTTTCGTGATATTCGAGATGCTGTCGGTGGCGATATAAAAATTGCTAACGACGGGCACGGAAAGTGGTCGTTGCCAGTTGCTATTCAGATCGCTAAAGAGATGGAAAAGCTCGACATCATGTGGCAAGAAGACCTTATGCCACTCCTGAATCCTCAATCTCTCAGACAGCTTCAAGAAGCCACAACTACCCCTGTGTGTATATCCGAACGATTGCTTACTCGATGGCAATTTCGTGAATTTATCGAGAACGGCGCTGCGCAAATCGTGATGCCCGATTTGATTTGGACCGGTGGCATTACTGAAACACACCGGATTGCAATAATGGCTTCGGCACATCAGGTTCCAGTTGCACCTCATGATGCTACCGGGCCGGTCAATATATTTGCGTGTGCACAAATATGTATGAATTCGCCTAACGCGATGATTATGGAACATGTGAGGCCGTATTTATACGGTTGGTACGGTGAGATGGTAGACCCACTTCCACCGATTGAAAATGGCTGGCTGCATGCCCCCGAGAATCCGGGGATTGGCACACGTTTACGCCCGGAAGTGTTTGATCGACCTGACGTTGAAACTCGGGTTACTGGTGTTGATGCAATGATTCCGGGAATGTCTGATGAAGGATGGGCTGGGGTAGGTCTGTACGATCCAAAATTATCAACAGACAATTTCTCCACTGCCATGTGGTCGGACATGGAGAATATATTTGAATTCCGAGCTCAAGAATCAAGGTTAGAGGAACATTTTGAAACTAAAACGGATGAAGCTCAGAATGCTGGTGATTCAAAATGATAATTTCCCAAATTGAAACAATCCGTGTAGCGCAATTTCCTGATCTTATCTTTGTTCAAGTTCATACCGATACTGGACTCACCGGGCTCGGTGAGACGTGGTATGCAGCCGCCACAGTCGAGTCAGCCATACATGATCATTTTGGTCCACTTCTGGTTGGTCGAGATCCATTCGAGATTGAAAGACACTGGCAGACGATGTTCCGACTATCCGATCATGCGGGTTATGGCGGTGCGGAGTTACGTGCCATTTCCGCAATAGATGTTGCCTTGTGGGACATAAAAGGCCAGTCCCTCAACATGCCGATATTCGAAATCATAGGTGGTGGCACAAGAAACCGAATTAAGGTTTACAACACTCTGGGAGTTTACGGTGAGATTGATGAGGCGCACAAAGTGTGGTCCGACCCTGTGGAAGTTGCCAAAAGCCTTCTAGATCAAGGCATCACAGGGATGAAGATGTCTCCAACTGATTTCATTGCAAGAGAATCCGACGGTCAATTACTATTTCAGGATGATCTAGACTGGGCATTGCGACCTATCCGTGAAATTCGTGAAAAGCTTGGTATGGAGATCGATATAGCCAATGATGCACACGGAAAGTGGAATCTGCCAAACGCGATGCGCATCGTTAGGGAAATGGAATCTATGCGACTGATGTGGCATGAGGAACTGATTTCCCCACTTAACGAAGAAGCACACCGGAGACTGCAGGCAGTGACCTCAACACCTATTGCTGCGGCGGAACGTTTGATGACAAGGTACCAGCATCGTCGATTTATCGAATCTTCATCTGCACGAATTTCGATGCCGGATCTGACCTGGACTGGGGGCATATCGGAGGTAAAGAAGATAGCGGTCTTAGCATCAGCTCACCAGAAGCCTATTGCGCCTCATGATTGCGTTGGGCCAGTCAACATGATGGCTTGTGCTCATATCGCTATGGCAACACCAAACGTGATGATTATGGAATATAACCGAGCGATGCATCTTGGTTGGTACCGCGATTTCATCGAACCAGATTTCGTGATCGATGGGGGTTTTCTGATGGCACCCACTGAACCTGGATTGGGCACTCGACTTAGGCCCTCTGTCAAAGATCGACCAGATGCTACCGTACGCGTAAGCAGCGGGAAATCTGAATCGTGGCTTACGTCGGTTGACCGATATACCTATCCACCTAAAGAACTTCAGAGTGAGTTTGTGCACAGCACGCAACGCAGGCGAACAGGCTTTAATGCCAGTTATTACGATTAGTTAACTTTCCCAAACCAAAATCGCGCGAGTAATAAGTTATGTCAGACCAAATTAAAACCAAACGTATTATTTTTATTGGGGCAGGGGCTGTCGGTTCATATCTAGGCGGTTGGCTTTCTCATGCCGGTCATGATGTTACGTTGGTAGATATTTGGGACGATCACGTTGAAGCAATCCGTGATAATGGCCTAATCGTCAACGGTCCACATGAACCATTTGTCGCGCGTCCCAAGATCTATCACCTTCACGAAAACGAACGTATAGCGAGACAACCTTTGTTTGACATAGGTTTCGTCGCGATGAAGGCATATGACACTTCCTGGGCTGCAACGTTTGTTGATAAGTTCGTTCATCCTGATGGCTATATCGTTTCTTCGCAAAATACATGGACAGATCCAGCGATGGCCGAGGCGGTCGGAGCTGAACGTGCGGTCGGCTTGGTCATGTCTAGCATTTCGGTTGCGATGTGGAATGCAGGAAAAGTCGAACGTCCAGGTAAAACACGGAGGCGAGATGAAGGGCACATTGTATTTAGAGCTGGTAACCATGATGGGACCGATACCAATCGCCTTCATGAATTAATCGAAATACTCGATCCGATTGACGGAGGCAAAGTTACGACCAATTTGTGGGG
>DODG01000002.1:0-1166 GCA_003509065.1 Acidobacteriota bacterium | reverse complement strand
GGTATGGGGATGTCCGATCTCAATAAACATCCTAGAGGTCGTGAACTGCAGATTCGACTGGCGCAGGAATGCGCTGCTGTAGGCCTTGCACATGGGTATAAAGTTGAAAACTTTGGAGGTCGAACAGCGCTTGAGTGGGCCGATGCGTCCCGTGGGGATATGTACGAAATGCTGGATGCGGCGCTCGCCGAACGGTCTTCCGGAGCGAACTGGCGACCTTCCATGGCTCAGGATGTTGTTAAAGGCCGTCCCACGGAGATATACCAGATGAACGGATTTGTCTGTGATCAAGGATTGATGGTTGATGTAGACACTCCGGTTAACGCAGCTATGGTAAATGTGATTCGAGCGATCGATTCTGGAGAATTGGAATCAGGGTTTGAAAATGTTGATCTGGTACTGAGTTCAGCGGGCTACTAGAGCTGTGTAATCCATGTAAATGCTTATGCCAGTACCATTTATTTCAATAGGTTTCCGATAGAGTCTCCTAAATACAAAATCTCCGACACCCGCTTATTAAGTGGTACCTGCTGGAAGCACTGGAAATTGCCCACAATTAGCCAAGACACACTCGTATCTCTTGACCTGGAGACTACGGGGCTTAATCCAAAATCTGATCGAATTATCGAAGTTGGCGCCGTAAAATTTAGAGGCGATCAACAGCTCGACACGTTCAGCGCGTTGATTAATCCCCGGCGGGAACTTTCACCTCTGATTCTTGACATGACTGGGATTACCCAACGTGAAGTGGATGGTGCGCCTGATTGGGACGACCTGAAGTCTGATGTCATTGAATTCATATCCGGAGCACCTATTATTGGACACAACGTCGGATTTGACGCCTCTTTTCTTCGTACTAATGGTGTAAAGACTGATCGTTTATACGACACAATGGCCATGGCCGAAATTGCTCTTCCGCGGGGACCTGAGTACAGCTTGGTGAGATTGTCACAAAGGTTCAATTTTGCTCATGCCAATCCTCATCGTGCATTATCTGACGCACTTGCGACACGTGATCTTTTTCTGCATCTCCTCAGCATCATTTCGGACTTTGATCGTGGCGTTTTAGAACAGATTAAGCGCTTAGGTGGGTATTCCGGTACTTCCTTGGCCGTATTGGCGAACCGAATACTTGATACAACTGACACCACTTCTATAACCCCAAG
>DODG01000199.1 GCA_003509065.1 Acidobacteriota bacterium | reverse complement strand
GGTTCTGGAGCGTGTAGATTCGAGGCGAAGCGTCTATCTTAAGGAAATTCGAATTAGGGTTAGCATCGGCCCCCATAATTGAAAGTTTGAAATCAGTGTTTTCTTGATCAAACCATTTGGGTCGAACAAAACCTTCTGATGCGAAATCAATAGGCCCGTAGCCGGCTTTGTTCTCAGCGTTGACATCAGCACCGCGCTCAACCAACAATTCCGCCATTTCTCTGTCCCCTGAATAGACCGCCCAGTGCAGTGGCGTACCTGCATCAACGNNACATCACTAGCTTCGGCGTGCGTGGGGTAGAAGCGCACTTCGTACTCAAGCCTGTTATATGGATCCAGACCGTAAAAACCGTGGTAAGCCTCAATCGCCATATCAAGACCGACAACCGAATAAGTCCGATTCTTTTTAAATCCAACATCGAGAAGGTTCTGGAGCGTGTAGATTCGAGACGACGGGTCCACCTTCAAGAAATCCGTATTAGGGTTAGCCTCGGTCCCAGCCATTGATAGCGTGAAATCAGTGTTGTCTTGATCAAACCATTTGGGTCGCACAAAACCTTCGGTTGCGAAATCAATCGGCCTGTAGCCGGCTTTGTTTTTCACGTTGACGTCGGCACCGCGCTCAGCCAGAAACTCCCCCATTTCTCTGTTCCCTGAGTAGACAGCCCAATGCAGTGGCGTACCTGCATCAACGTCCTTCGACTTTATATTTATATCCGCTCCATTATCGATAAGAAGCCCAGCAATCTCTTTATTGCCTGTCAGCACCGCCATATGAAGCGGTGAGGCACCATCACCAGGGCCAACTGTGTCAAGGAAAGGCTTATTAATATCCTTAACCGAAGTTATTTTTGCAGCTGATCGTGGCAACAACGATCCGAGATTTAATGTGAACAATCGACCGGTAGAATCACTCAGCCGTGCTGCGACGCGCGAGTCAGCACGCCGAGCGGTCGGGCGGACCTTAGCGGTCACAAAAACTGTGTCTTCAGGAAGTGGAATTCCAGTTCGAGATCCTGCGAGAAGATCCATTTGTTCAGATATAGATATGGAAGAAAAATCATCACGCACCCAAGCAATATCTGCCATCGAATCAGGATCTACTCCTAAATACGTAAAGGTACTTCCAGCCTTTGCCGAAAGATCAACTCCAGCAGCACGAAATGCGGGGGAAGATAACTCAACTCCGCCGATACCTGCAACATTACTAAAAACCCTGCCCGCCTCGAATCGATTCGTATATGAAACACCGTTAACACGCAGGTCAGCTCCTGACTGATATTTAGCGCGATCGGCGGCGCTCGTGTGGAGAGTCGCTGCGAAACTTGATGCAAATACTCCGAGACCTGCAGTGAGGATCATTAGCAATGACAGCCTTGAATAGTGTCTTGGATTTCGAGCCATTTGCCAGAGGACCAATGTAATTGCGGGCGAAATAAAACTCGAAACTCGAGGAAGGGAAGTCAACCTAGCAACTACCTCTACCAACGCGGGAAAAGCGCGTAAAGCAACAAAACCGCCAAACGCTAAAACAAGTGCCGGCATCGCAACGTTTATCTTGTCAGCTTCGGCTGAGCCCAAGTTAGGGATGTCAACAAACGAACCCTCCGTCGTCAACTGCGAAGCGAAAGCTAAGAGCAGAGCAAACAACACAACATCGAGATAGTAGCGTTGCATCACATTTTGCGGACTGGGGCGCGTCGATTCTCTAACACTACTGACCACGGTCTTTTTGGCAGCCATAGAGGCCGGTATGACCATAGAGAGAAACCCTGCCAAACCTGTAATAACCGAAACGAGGTATGTTATTTGACCCAGTCGTACTGGTAACGGTGAGCCACCATTCAAGTCGTTAAAAAAAGGAATTACACCCATCCAATGGACAACAAAAGCCGCTATCGGAGGTCCAATTGCTATGGACAAAATTCCTATCACAGCCCCCTCGACTACAAAGGCTCCGACAACCTGTCTGGGAGTGGCAGCCCTCGTACGTAACCGAGCTATGTCATCACGTTGCGTTTCAACCAATAAAATCGACATCGCTCCGACAAAATAAAGAACTACAGCGGCGATAACTGAAAAGACCACTGTCATCGGCAGACGACTAAAAAATGTTTGCTGTTGATTACGTCTAAGGACGTCTTCAAGTGGAGCCGTTTGAGAATAGTTAGAGATTTCAGGCTGTAATGTCGCTTTCAAATCACTAAAGCCGGAAAGAAGATCAGGCACTCCCGCTGTATGGACCCGTGATGAATCGACATGGAATCGCCAGAAATATCTGACCGTCATCCTTGGGAAGTAAGGTGCAACCCGAGATTCAAAGACTCCCGGGTGAGGGGAAAAAGCAAGGAAATCTAAATCAATGTCATCCAATCCAAACTGATCATCGATGTTTACCCAAAATTTGTGACCGGGTTCGGATCGTTCGTATGTGCCAGAAATCTGAACGGTAATAAAATCGTTCACATCATCCCAGAATGGGGCAATGACGACACTGTCTCCGAGACCGATCCCAAAGTCGTCTGCAACACTATTTTCAATTGCTGCCTGAATCGTTATCCCGCCCACTGCATCAGTGATGACCTCATCTGAGGCCCAGGAACCGGCAGTAAGAATCGATTTACCCTCCAAGTGCGAAGAATTGATCAAAACCGAACGCCACGAAGAGGACGCTTTGAAACCTCCAGGCTGTTGTTCAGCTATCAACAAAGTCGGAGATCCATAGTTCAAGGTCAGCCCAGTAACGATCGGAGAAGCAAACTCATCTACGGAAGTCTTAACAAGTTCAATAATTCGTTTGTTTCTTACTGAATCAACATCGACGTTGCGCCCAGAAATAACAATATCGTGGTCTAAGCCCTCGCCTTTAGCTATTTCTCTAGCAAGCGCTACATCACCGAGAGAATCAAAATAAAGCACACTGGCCGCAATCGTTGCGACTGCCGCGATAACCCCTATTGAAACCACTGTAAGTATCGACCAATGAGAACGCACTCGACGCCCGACAAATGTGAGGAAATCGCTTATACCCATATCAGCCACTTTGCCCCGAGATTCTTATGGTTTCGACAACGCTGATCCGCTTTAGAAAAAATACGTCCACAATAAAAATCACGGTCGACAAGAGCATCAGAGCAAGTACGAATCCCCCGACATATATCCAATCTGTGGAAAAGACAATCGGTGGCAATGTATTAGCTTTGAAGTCGGTTTGAGAAGCCGCATCGACAGCTATACGAGCCATAAAGAATCCACACCCGATACCAGCTAAAACTCCAAAAACCAGCACCAAGAGTTGTTCCAAAAAGGTTATTAATATGAAACTCGGTTTCGACATACCAAGTGCCTTGAGTACGGCTAGATTAAATTCATCAACAGCCGGACGCATTGAACCAAACGTCAAAAAACCCATTAAGGCGAGTAAAGTCGCAATTAAGCCTGTAACGATGGAAGCGCCCTGCCAGCCAGCAACGGCCAATGGTGTGACCACGGACATCCGCCGGATTTCTTCACGGCTGGAAACGCTATGTAAACCACCGATTTCCGATGATACAGAATCAATTAAATTAGCGTCGTTTGAGTCAACTAATCCGACAAATATTTCAGCCGAAACCCCGGCAGAATTGGCACTGCTCAAGGCTAGGTGTTTCCAAAGTTGCCGGATATCAGCAACGACAAAACCGCCATCACCTGGTTCAAGAGTTGGGAAGTATTCAACCGCATTTACTACCCGTACCGGAACAGACCGGTTGAATACATTAATCACTGTTTCGCTACCGGCGACAAGGTCATTAGAATCCAGCGCTGTCTGGCTAATTAGAACAGGAACAGTACCGGATGAAGCCCGCACAACACCCCTCACTCCTCGATCAGTACCTATACCCAGACTGATTTGCAGGCCTGCTTCTGACAAATCAGTTTCACCAGTCCCCGGGCTGTAGTGGAAAATAGTTGAGGAAGTGTCAACTCCCGCTACAGATGCAAGCGGGTACCATGTCTTATTACCCATCTCCTTTTCATCATCGAATGACTCAAACACTACGGGCGGACCATCATCCAAATCGAACATCAAGTCGTCAATGTGAATCACGACGGGAGTACCTATCTCGTTAGGTGTCAACTCAAAAAAAGTAAGGCCCAAAACCTCAACCGGCAAAATAGCGGTCGATGGTAACTTACCCATTCGTACCTGCCATTCACGGCTTGTCACTGGACCAAGATTAACTGAATGTGAAAACCCTTCTGCGTCAAGTAATCTCATACTTGCCCGTATATCTTTTGCAATAACGTCTGAGCGCATACGAAAACCAACACGTTTGGCTGACTCAGATACAAACAGCGGTGCCAGCGGAATCGAATATTCCAAATCCTTAATTAAATTTCGAATCGGAACCGAGGAATAATCGTTACGAAATACACCGATATCCTCAAAGTACTGAGGCTCAATCGCTATAAACTCAAATGGCACACCCTCCCCACCCAGCCGAATAGCACCTACAGTGCGCAATCCTGAAGAAACGCCACTTACACCTTCGACGCTCCTAACGGTATTCAAAACACCGGTTAGGGGCCCTTGGCTCAAGTCAACTGGGAAAATTCGCAAGTCGGTTCCAACTTCATAGCCCGATTGATCAACAGAACTTTGTTCCAAGGTCGCGGCGATGGTTGCTGAAAACATTACAGTGCCTGCGGCCATCCCCAAAATGGCAACAGGCCATGCATAAGTCAATGGAACACGAGCAAACAAAGACGATATCAGATGAACCCAGACAGGGCCTCGCCTGGCAAAACCACTGCTTATCAGCCTAGCTATCGGAGGCAATACTCGAAGGGAAATGATCACTGCAACTGCAAGAAATATTGCAGGTCCAACTATAAGCAGAGGGTTGACCCCAGGAATCTCGCTCCCACCGGCTGTGACTACTGAGGTTTCGCTGGAAAGATCCCAAAGAACTAATCCTCCAAATACAAAAAAGAGAAAGTCAAGATAGTAACGCTGTAGAAACGGCTTGCCATCCACCCTGAAAATCGACATCTTTTCTGCAGGAATCGAACGTCCTCCTCCGTTCCAGACAGACCATTGCATATAAGCGATAACAGCCCCCGCTCCAGCAAAAGACCAAGCAAAAGGGTGCCAACTCAGATAAACCGGCATTCCTGAACCTAGAAGAACTGACTCATAAGATGGCAGCCAACCAATTCCCGTTATCGTTGCGCCCGCAACAAAAGGCGCTACTCCAGCAGGAATAAGCACCAAAAACATCGATTCTTTGAAAAATAAATTCGCCATTTGACGACGGCCAGTACCGCGTCCCCACAAACGCGCTGTATCCACCCGTCTCCGAGATACCATGCCAGCTGCAGCCATGATCGAGTAGTAACCAGCAGCGAGTAGCAGAACACCGCCCATCATCAATGTAGGAATACGAGCAAAGGTAATTCTCCTGGCAAGTGAACGAAGCGGATTGCCGAGAGCCGATATCACCGTAGATTCCGGTAAGCCACGCCTTAAAGCATGCTCTAATGCATCAACGTTTCCAGCAATGTTTGAAGGGCTTTGAGTCTGCAATTCCTCGAAATCAAGCTGGACAAGCCATCGATGTGCCCCTATTGCAGCAGAGCCGCCCGTCACAACGTCAAAGAGGACATCCTTTGACAAAAAGAGAGGCAACGGAGGTCTTGCAACGAGAGAGGGACTAGGTGGCTCCATGGCTTCTCGCCCGATACCAAACCAAAACTCTTCCTGCAAATCTCGCGGCACGAACAGACCCACTACACGAAGTTTCAGGTACGGAGGGTCTTCAGTGGAAGATGCAATCCATATGTCATCCCCAATGCCCACCCCCAACAATTCAGCACGATCTAAAGGAACCGCCGTCTCTGCAACGGTGATTCCTGATTCTTGATTAACAATTTCAGATGGAGCCTTCCCTTGGACATAATCGACACGTGCGGAAAAACCTTCAAAACGTTGAAGGATTGCACTATCTGAAGCCGGTCCGGGAATGATGGAGTCAGCCTGCACAGACCAATAATGTAATCGCGTGTGAGATTCCTGATTAACGTTAATTGGCAGATCACCAAGTTCTCGCAATGCAATATCGACTTGTTCAGTTGCAGATGCAACTGAACGCTTGGTCAGCGGAAGCCTGTCAACAGCAACTTGAAGGTTCCTGTTCGATGGAGAAAGTACTGTAAGGGCTGACCTCAAGCCGATTGCCTCAATCGACTTGAGATACATTGGCGCTCCAGCGAGGATAGACGTCATCACCAGAACACCCACCACGAGGGCAGTCATCTGAAAAAACTCATAACGAACGCGTCTTCGGGAAAAGAACACTTCTGGATATGATCCGATCGACTTTATATCGTGTAAACCGTTAGAAATACACAAAAATTCTACCCCGCAACATTAGCCCCTGAGAGCACGATCTATAGGGTTTTATCATTGAAATACCCGACACTAAGAACAAAGCCTTCAACTTCCGTCATAATTCTGAATATTCCAAAGAATGTTGATCACACCATCAACAGTTTTAGGTCTGAGCAGACACCAAACTTAATCTGTGCATCTAAAATGACACCATGACTTTCACAATACTTGGGCGAGATCCTGAGACCGGAAGCATTGGAATTGGAATCGCCACTTACTCGCTTGCTGTTGGCGCAACATGCCCGTTTATGCTGCCGGACTCGAGTGTTTTGACCTCTCAGGCAGCGGCGAATCCAAAAATCGGAGAAACAATTATTACGTTGATAAGAAACGACTGTAAGCCAGTCGAAGCTATGGAACAGGCAATACGCCATGATCCATATCCTGAATACCGGCAAATTGCCCTGCTCACCTCAACGGGTGAGACTTCAGTGCACTCAGGTTCACGGACAAGGCCATTCAGCGGATATTCAGAAGGACAAGATTGCATCGCTGTTGGTAATTTTCTAAAAAGCGAACAAGTACTCGAAGCAATGACTGATGAATTTAATGGATTACACAGGGAAACATCTCTCATCGATCGACTGATCGCGGCGCTGAATGCTGGAAAACATGCTGGCGGGCAGGAAGGTTCTAATGGCAAACGCCTAGCTGAGAGGTCCGCATGCCTGATAGTGCACACGTCTGACGAGCAATTCCCCGTAAATACCCGTGTTGATTTTTCTGGCGACGCTATTCCGGAATTAAAGAAGGCCGTTGATGCATACCGGACAATGCACAAGTTTTACCTCAAACGAGCGACAAATCCTGCTGACCTACCACCACAAGACCAATGGCCAGGGAATCTTGGCTCAAGCTCAAACTAATAACCCACGGAGAACAAATTGGTACTTGAAATTATTCGATCAAGACGCAACATCCGAGAATTCACAGATCAAAACGTGCCAGAATCGGCATTGAAAATCATCATCGAAGCGGCTACCTGGGCACCAAACCACCGAAATACCGAACCATGGCGATTCATCGTTCTCACTAAAGAAAGTGATATGCGTAAAAAGGTCGCCGAGATCATCAAAGACTGGGTGTACCAAAACGTCAAGAACCCCAACCCTGAGCGACGCATCGCCAGCTCAAAATCAGCTATGCAGGAGATCATTGATGCGCCTGCATTTATATACGTTTATTCAGTTCAAGGGCCAAATGAGGAAGTGACCCATGAAAACTACGCAGCGACTGCATGCGCTGTCCAAAACCTGATGCTGGCAGCGCAATCCATAGGTTTAGGAGTTGGCTGGAGCACTGGAAAACCATGTCTAGCGAATGTCGGAACGAGTGTAGGCGCTGAGCCAGATTGGGACATAGTTGGAGCGCTATACATCGGATACCCAGCTACAGCAAACACAGCACAGACAGCGAAAAGACTACCGGTGGATGATGTAACAACCTGGCACTAGTACCCTCCACCAAGCAGAAATGGTGGCAACAGCTATTTTATTATCGTTG
>DODG01000115.1 GCA_003509065.1 Acidobacteriota bacterium | reverse complement strand
ATGCAACTTCTCGAGAGTCTGGAAGACCGATAGCAATTATTTTGCTACACTTCGCCTGATGAGCTTATGATTGATCAGGAAGTAATGGATTTCCCCGATGGCACGAGGGAGTCGATAATTGGGGATTTTCATTTAAAGAATAGCAAAATTACTAAATTGGAAACCGGTGCAACCCCTCTTTGAAAATGAGACTAAAACCCCCTGCTTTCAGGTTAGAAACCAGTCAATACACTTTAAATGCGGGCGTGGACCCTTCACATAGGTAGACAAGGCATGATTGAACTTTATTTTTGGACCACAGATAACGGCTACAAAGCACGACATATGATGGAGGAAAGTGGCCTGGATTATGTCATCAAGCCCATTAACATCAGGGAAGATGAGCAATTTGATCCAGAATATTTGAAAATTAGTCCTAATCATAAGATACCCGCCATTGTTGATCATGATGGTCCGAACGGTGAGACCATATCTTTGTGCGAGTCAGGAGCCATTCTAAAATACGTTGGTGCCAAGATGGCCGATAAGCTTTATCCTTCTGATCCCCTGACCCAACTAAAAGTCGATCAATGGCTGTTTTTTGGTTCAGCGCAATTTACCACTCTCGCTCAACAATATGGCTTCTTCCACATTCGCTCGCCAGAAGATATTCCCGCAGGCAAAAAACATTATGATGTACGGATGCGTGATTTGTTTGAGTGTCTCAACCTACATCTTAGTGACAATGAATATATGGCGGGAGATTTTTCGGTTGCAGATATATCGATGTATTCTGACACGCATATTTATGGTGATGAAAAGTGGATTGGTTTTGCGGATTATCCAAATCTTAAACGCTGGCATGATGCAATTGAAGTGCGGCCTGCCGTTACCCGCGCTTGGGGACCGTACGAGTAGCAATTTAATATGCTCGCTAGTAGGTTAGGAACTCGGCTGTAACACTAACAATGAGTTGCTCATGAATAGATGGCAGAGTTATCAATTAAAAGCTGCAATCTCCAATTTGGGTTTGGTCTTCGCTAACTATCATTCATCCCTACCCCGCCTAAACTGAAGGCTGTGTGACAAATGGTTACCCGAAATTTCAGTAATCAAAATCGACCGTTTCACCTGGGGAATTGGCCTCTCGAAAAACTCCCACGCAGCCAAGAAACGGCAGACCCCGATATACTAAATTGTGATCTGGACACTACCGATGATGCAGATTTAAACGTCATGCGTTCTATCTTAAATGAGTATCAATCTTTATTTTCTACTCATTTGACTGGAGAGACTGCAGTTGCAAAGGCTCCTATACCAGATGACCCGCAGGCGAGGACCAATAACCTTAAATCGCATTGCTATTTTTTGGATGTAGATCTTGTCGGTTGTTGCTGTCTTAAACCTGATGACTGGCTGGCTTCTCGGAATGAAATACACCGCTTTGCAGTTATCTTTCTGCTTGAGTTGCCACGGCAACCGGAAAGTGGGGATCCGGGTGACGAATGGATCACCGGAACGGCCAGCGACTATACGGATCTTCGTTTAACCGAAGTCGCCGCCGTCGTCTCGGGATACCTTCGGTGGATGGGGTTTGAAGCCAAAGGTCATGTTCTTCCGCAAAGTGATGTGAACTTAGCCAGGCTTGCCATCCGATCAGGGATTTCCAGGGCTGAAGACGGAAAACTTGTCGCTCCATTTTTGAAACGCGGTTTTCGCCTCGGAGCGGTAACGACCGAAATGGAAATTAGTAAGGACTTACCGCTTTCTCCTAACGGGCCCTTGGTGCCAAAAGACCCATCAATTCAAGAGGGCAGAGATGGCACAAAATCTGGTTGGTATTACGAAGAAGAAGCTAAACGGCTGCTCCATCTGGGTCAGTATCCAATGGAAAATATTAAACGGGTTGACCAACCAACAACTTTGGTGCTTGCCGAAGAAATAACCCGAGTTTCTAAGCGCGGTGATTTTTTTAAACGGGCAGAAGCAGGCGATCTAGGAAAAAAAGCGCAACAAGAGCGCTTTAGATTTCCGATGAAGCACCCCTATGCGTTGGGCATGTTGCCGCTTATCAGAGGAATGGTTCCATTACAGGGAACTCGACATCCTCTCAAACCAACGGGGATCGGCGGTGATCTGTCAAACTCTCTACACAATGCGCAATCTATCAAGGCGCTTGGATATTACCTGGGAGCTGATTTTGTTGGAATATGCAAAGCTGAGCCGTTTATGTACTACTCCCATGATGAAGTCGACGGCCAACCGATCGACCCTTACCACGAATATGCCGTCGTCATGCTTATCGACCAGGGGTTCGAGACGATGGAGGGTGCTTCCGGTGACGATTGGATTTCCGCCTCCCAAAGTATGAGGGGATATCTGAGAGGAGCGGAAATTGCTGGGATTGTGGCCGCTTATTGTCGGCAGATGGGATTTTCCTCTCGGTCACATTCGAATGCCCATTCAGAAATCATCCATAATCCAGCCATTGTGATGGCAGGTTTGGGTGAGGTTAGCCGGATTGGAGATACCATTTTAAACCCATTTATTGGCCCCAGATCGAAATCGGTAATCTTTACAACAGACTTTCCCATGGAAATAGATCGACCGATTGATTTTGGTTTGCAGGATTTTTGCGAACAATGCCGAAAATGTGCTCGTGAATGTCCGTGTAACGCTATTCCATTTGGCCCGAAGGTAATGTTCAACGGATATGAAATTTGGAAAGCCGACGTAGAAAAATGCACCAAGTACCGCGTCACTCAATCCAAAGGATCGGCTTGTGGTCGGTGTATGAAAATGTGCCCCTGGAACCGCGAAGACACGATTGATGCGCAGGCTTTACGTGACCTCTCAATCAATAACCCATCGGCACGCGCGGCCATCATCGCCCAAGATGATGAGCTAGGACGGGGACGACGCAACCCGATCAAGCGCTGGTGGTTCGATCTGGAAGTAATTGACGGCGTTGCCGTAAATCCTCCATCCGGAACCAATGAAAGGGATTTGAACCTCGGTAAGGATATCAAAATGGAAAAGTCACAAAAACTTGCTATGTTCCCCCCGGCACTGCAGCCAAAGGGTGGAACAACAATCCATACCACCATCCCAATAGATCGCGAGACAGGTTTGAGGCTTTATCAAGAGGCGGAATACCCGAAAGATGCCCGTCTCCGAACCACGACAAATTCAAAGGACCAATAATTTAGTTTATGGCCGAGTTATCTCCCAATTCTCGTTAAGTCTTGTTCCCGCCTGTCGAAGCATGATCGACACCGGACAGTGCTTTGCAAGTAAAGATTTCATTTGTTCAATCGTTTCATCATCGGCAGCAGTTTTCAAATTTAGTTTTACGTTCACTTCGGGGAAAGGAAGATTAATTTCAGATTCAAAACTTACCCCCCTTCTATCGAATTTGGCATTCACCTCGATATCCAAGTCCACAATTTCCAGACCAACTTTATCCGCACAGCGATGTCCCATTACGTTGAGACATCCTGCTAGTGCAACAGCAACAGTTTCTGTCGGAGTAGCACCTAAATTTGTGCCACCCCTTGGTTCCGGCTCATCAACAATCACCGTCAAATCTCTGACCGTCACGTCGGTTCGGGCGTGAGTAACGGCTTGCCCACTAACTTTCATATC
>DODG01000126.1 GCA_003509065.1 Acidobacteriota bacterium | reverse complement strand
TTCCGTTTGTAATCGGAAAATATCTTCAGGGTAGCGGATGTGAGAACGCAGATCCGCTGACATTTCATCCAGTGGCGTAAATAAATCTGGGAACACACGCTGCAAGGTGAGCGCTATTGGATCGTTTGGATCTGCGAGGTAATAAGTTGTGGTGCCATGGTAGGCATCGATCACAATCTTAACGGAGTTACGAATATAGTTGACCTCGTTGACTACTTGGGTCGAATAGGGATACCGCTTGCTGACAGTGTAAGCATCGCGCATCCAATACAACCGACCCTCAGAGATCACTAGATACGGATCTCCGTCGTAGACCAAGAATGGCGCGATGGCATTCACGCGGTCGGTGATATTGCGATGAAAGAGCACTCGACTTTCGGGAGTCAACTGCTCGCTTATTAGAATGTTAAAGTCTCGAAAATATAATGCGAACAACGCCTTGCGAATCAGTCCACCCAGTGGAACTCCTCCAGCACCCTCGTATTGACTGAAAACGTTGTCGTCACCCTTTGGGTAATGAAACTCGCGGGTGTTTGTACCGACGAGGACGTAATCGCTTGAGAGATCGCTAAAGTACAAACCTGGCTGGTCGACAGCAAGATCCACCGACGAAGCTGGTGGCAAATCTTTGATAAACAACACGGGCAGACCTTCCGGCGTCACTTCGTTGACTGGGCCGAGTGCGACACCGTAACCGTGCGTGAACGTGAGACGTTCGTTTGGCCAAGTTCGGTTTGGAAGGCTCTCGGAATTCAACTCACGACCTGAAAGCATGATCTGACGGTACATACCATCAATAACGTAACGGTCGTTATCAACCGACGCGAAATCATAGTAGGTTCGGATTTCCTGTATTTGTCCGAACGTATCAAGGAGTGGTTGATGATCCCAGAGACGAACGTTGTTGATTGTCTCCGAGTTGTTATTAATGTCGGCCAGCGTTAGAGTCGCGTCGCCTGACAGTGCGCGTTCTTCCACGTTGTCGAGCGCAAACGCTTTTCGTGTTGATTCGATGTTATACGCGATGAACGGAGCTTCCTTTTCCTGTTCGTTCGGCGCAACAACAACCCGCTGGATGATGGCAGCGTATCCCGTTCCGCCCACCGACACGAGAAGGTACAACGCCACTGCTAATGGAATCGGCCAATGTTTCGTGCTGAAGGCATGATAGGCTGCGAGCCCCGAGCCGAGCAGCAGCACAACCATGAGCAGTTTTAGCATTGGGAGTGTAACTTCTACGTCGACGTATGACGCCCCTTGAATAACGCCACTGGGCGTAAGCAATAAGCGTGGCATATCCAAGGAGGCACCCCACGCCATTATCAGGAAGAGCGCAGCTATAAGAAGGCCAAGGTGTTGTCTCGTTCGACGATTAATCTGTAAGCCGGCCTCCGGTTGATAGCCTAGTGCTCCAGCAATTAAGTAAATTGCCGCACAACCAATAAGCGAGAGCACAGTGACAGCAAGAAGCATGTTGCGAAGAAAGTCTAGAAATGGCAATTCAAATACATAGAACCCTACATCTCGACCGAGTAAAGGATCGACAGTGCCAAACGTAGTCGCGTGTTGATACTGCAGAAAGGTAAGCCACTGGCCGGCAGCGAATAAGGCCATGAAGAGTGCTACAAGGCCAGCCACGCCAGTGATGATTGTGCGCAGACTTTTTTTGTCAAGAACAAGCGGTGGCGTTTCGGCACCAAGAGCACCAACGAGATATGGCTTCTTGAGTTCTTGTAAGGCAAAGCGAAGATTACCGCCCATTAATATGAGGGTTCCCACAAAAACAGCAGCCCCGAGTAGTATTTTTGTCGTCAGGCTTGTGATAAAAATCTGTCGATAGCCCACTTCACCGAACCATACCCACTCACCAAAAAAATCTACAAGTGCTGGAATGACGATGAAAAGGAAGAAACCAATTAGGATAATCGGAAGCCTAGCTGCCATGAGATACCTCTGTTGTCTGTCTGAGTTACAGATTTATATAGCGACCGGCATTATACTGCGTAGAGCGATACCATCGTCTATGTCGAAGTTCAGTAAGCCATTTTTTGATGAAAATTACCTTTTAAAAACACCTTTTTGTTTTTCAGGTGTGTTACGCGGTCATTAAAGGGAGTGCGCACATGAGTGATCGTAAGTACCGACAACGTGGCTACCAAGACGACGATCAATCAAAACGTCACCCACGAGACGAACAACGACAAGGTGCTAGCAAAGAACGTACTCCACGTGAATTTCGGAAAGCGAACTTCCCAGGATTCCGGGAAGTTAGTCGCTGTATGCGTTGTAGCCAGGTGATCGACTCAGCTGTCGATAACACGCAACTATGCACGAAATGCGGCAGTCCACTGCACAGTTGTGGCCAGTGCACATGGTTTGATACCGGGGCTCGATTCGAGTGTAGTCAGCCAATTCCTGAGCGCATCACTCCCAAGGACGGTCAAAATGATTGCACTTATTTCGAGTTACAACGCACAGTGGAGCGGGAGACCGGCTCAGTCGGACCAC
>DODG01000411.1:3815-4153 GCA_003509065.1 Acidobacteriota bacterium | reverse complement strand
TGAATTACGTCCTGGTCATCTCTCGACACTGTCAGATCAATCAATTCTCCAGAAATTCGGAGTCGGATAGGCGTCAAGGTTTCCAATTCACCCGCTTCTAGCGCCAACAACGCGTCGTCGCCATTTCCAAACACTCTGCCTTCGCCCTTAGCACCAGCTTTTGACTTCGTCAGGTAATAACATCCCAATACAATGTCCTGTGAAGGCACCGCAATAGGAGATCCATTCGATGGGTTCAAGATATTATTTGAAGCCATCATCAATACTGACGCCTCGATCTGTGCTTCTGGACCCAGTGGAATATGCACAGCCATCTGGTCGCCATCAAAGTCAGCATT
>DODG01000411.1:0-3515 GCA_003509065.1 Acidobacteriota bacterium | reverse complement strand
TCAAAGTCAGCATTAAAAGCAGTACAAACGAGTGGATGGATCCGAATTGCCTTCCCTTCCACCAAGACAGGCTCGAACGCCTGAATACCGAGCCGATGGAGAGTTGGCGCACGATTCAGCAGCACTGGATGCTCGCGAATAACTTCCTCAAGAACATCCCACACCTCAGCACCTTGTTGCTCCACCAATTCTTTAGCTTGCTTGATCGTCGTAATCACTCCACGCTCTTCAAGTTTGTTGTATATAAACGGCTTAAAGAGTTCCAGCGCCATCTTTTTAGGCAAACCACACTGGTGCAACTTCAATTCAGGTCCTACTACAATGACTGAGCGACCAGAATAATCCACCCGTTTGCCGAGCAGGTTCTGACGGAAGCGACCTTGTTTCCCTTTTAAGGTGTCGGAGAGCGATTTCAATGGTCGATTATTAGCACCGCGCAGCACTCGACCACGGCGACCATTGTCAAATAATGCGTCCACTGCCTCCTGCAACATCCTCTTCTCATTCCGCACAATGACATCTGGAGCCTTAAGATCCATCAGTTTCTTGAGACGATTGTTCCGATTAATCACTCTTCGATATAAATCGTTCAAATCGGATGTCGCAAATCGGCCACCGTCGAGTGGCACCAGCGGGCGCAATTCAGGTGGAATTACTGGAATCACATCCAAGATCATCCATTCAGGCTTGTTTGTCGACTTGCGAAAGGAATCCACAACTCGCAAACGCTTCGCGAACTTCAATTTCTTTTGCACAGAAGTTTCTGTTCGCATTTTCTGACGCAACTCGACAGCCAACTCCTCAATATCAACTCGCTTTAGTAATTCCTTAATGGCCTCAGCGCCCATCTGAGCCTTAAACTTGGTACCAAATTCTTCCTTCACTTTTCGGAATTGCTCTTCAGTAAGGAGTTGGTTTTGCTTCAGATCGGCGCTACCGGGATCTACCACCACGTAGGCTTCGAAATACAGAATGCGCTCCAAGTCACGAAGTGTGATGTCGAGTAGATGTCCGATTCGACTGGGAAGGCCCTTGAAAAACCATACATGACTTACTGGTGTTGCCAAGGTCACATGTCCTAGCCGCTCGCGGCGAACTTTCGCTTGCGTGACCTCAACCCCACACTTGTCACAGATCACACCACGGTGTTTCATGCGCTTATACTTCCCACACAAGCATTCCCAGTCAGTAACTGGACCGAACACCTTGGCACAGAACAAACCGTCACGCTCTGGCTTAAATGTCCGATAATTAATGGTCTCTGGCTTGGTAACTTCACCGTGCGACCAGGCGAGAATCCGATCAGGCGACGCTAGGCTGATTCGAATTGCATCGAAATCAGTGGTCAACGAACTACGCTCGTTGAAACTTGGTCTCATGGAATCTTTATCCTTTATAGAGATCGACTAAACTTCTTCCAATACCGGTTCTGGGTTTACTTCAATCACCTTGGGTTTCTTCTTAACAAGTTCGATGTCGAGACAAAGGGCTTGTAATTCCCGAACCAACACGTTAAATGACTCAGGCAACCCAGGAGTAAACGAAGCATCATCCTTTACAATCGCTTCGTAAATTTTTGCTCGCCCCACGACATCGTCAGACTTTGCAGTTAACAACTCTTGTAGAATGTGGGCCGCACCGTACGCCTCCAATGCCCAAACTTCCATCTCTCCAAACCTTTGCCCACCGAACTGCGCCTTACCACCAAGCGGTTGTTGAGTAACCAGTGAATAAGGTCCAATCGAACGCGCGTGGATCTTGTCATCTACTAAATGGGACAACTTAAGCATGTAGATATAGCCAACCGTAACGTCTTGCTCAAACGCTTGGCCAGTCATACCATCGAACAACTCAGTCTTTCCAGATTTTGGTAAGCCAGCTTTTTCAAGCCAACCTTTAATTTCACTTTCCGTCGCACCGTCAAACACTGGTGTCGAAAAATATAAGCCAAGGGCATGCGCAGCCCATCCAAGGTGGGTCTCCAAAACCTGTCCAACGTTCATCCTTGAAGGCACACCCAATGGATTTAATACAATTTCAACAGGCGTGCCGTCAGGCAAATACGGCATGTCCTCCTCGGGTAGGATTCTCGCTATAACACCTTTGTTACCATGCCGCCCAGCCATCTTGTCACCAACGGAAAGCTTGCGCTTCATCGCAACGTACACCTTGACGAGCTTGATTACACCAGGTGGTAATTCATCTCCACGACGAATTTTCTCACGCTTTTCCTCAAACAGCTGCCGAGTAACCTCAACTTGCCTGCCGGTTCGCTCCGTAAGAACTCGTAGTTCTTCTTCGAGCTTTACATCATCAAAATTAATTTTCATACGAGCAATCGCTTCGTATGTTAAATCGCGAAGAAGTTCCGGCGTTAAGGCTACACCTTGAGATAAAAGTCTTTCGCGGCCGAATTCGTCGAACAAATCCGCATCCAGTACCTGCCCGGGCAGCATATCGATAATCCGCTTTTTTACCTCGTCATGTAGGATACGAATTTCATCTTGTAAATTCTTTTCCAAGACTTCGAGATCTTCAGCCTCAATCGCTTTCGCACGTTCGTCTTTTTCTAGGCCTTTCCTTGAAAAAATCTTTACGGCTACAACGATACCCTCAATACCTGGAGGGCATGTCAAAGAAGCATCTCGAACGTCGCCAGCCTTTTCACCAAAGATGGCCCGGAGTAGTTTTTCCTCAGGTGTCAGTTGAGTTTCACCCTTCGGTGTTACCTTGCCGGCTAAAATGTCACCCGATTTGACAGCGGCACCAATACGAATAATTCCACTTTCATCGAGATCATTTAAGAATCCCTCTGATACGTTAGGAATATCTCGTGTAATCTCCTCGGGACCTAATTTGGTGTCTCTCGCTTCAACATCAAACTCTTCTACGTGTATAGACGTGTAGTAGTCCTCTTTCACCATCCGTTCTGACACGAGGACTGCATCCTCAAAGTTGTATCCACGCCAAGGCATGAACGCGACCAGAACATTACGACCTAATGCTAATTCACCAAGCTCAGTACAGGGACCATCGGCCAGCACTTGGCCTTTCTCAACATGCTGACCTACTCGAGCAATAGCCTTTTGGTTAATGCAGGTATTCTGATTTGAACGTTTAAACTTGGTCAGATTGTAAATATCCGCTCCCATATCCTCAGATGGATCACCCTGACCATCGACTCGGACAACCAGACGCTTAGAATCAACATAGTCAACGGTCCCGGAACGCTTAGCGCTCACGACTGAACCTGAATCTCGGGCGGTAATGTGCTCCATACCAGTCCCTACAAAAGGCGCGCGAGCACGTAACAACGGCACAGCTTGCCGCTGCATGTTTGAACCCATTAAAGCCCGATTCGCATCATCGTTTTCGAGAAACGGTATTAGTGATGCCGCAACTGAGACTAGTTGCTTAGGCGAGACGTCAATGTATTCGATCTTTTCACGCGGTGCGAGAACAAAATCCCCTGCTTGACGTGCATTTATACGTTCATCGATTAGTCTACCGGATTC
>DODG01000187.1:8543-12702 GCA_003509065.1 Acidobacteriota bacterium | reverse complement strand
TCCCCCTCACAGTAATATTGTCAGCATCTACCTATTAATAATCTCTCGGCACTTACAAACTCACAAATATATCATGCGCCATCACTTTACTTTCACTAGGAAATTAACAAACTGAAACTATTTGACGGCGCATAAAACTAGGCTGGCATTTCCACTCAACTAGTCACTCGGAATGCAATCAATTGACGAACGGGTTCCAAGCCGATCGAGGCTGTCAGTTCGACTAGATACTCCCCGGGAGCGAGATTCGCCAACGGTAAACCGAGCTCATAAAAGTCGCCTGCTGCTGGAGGCAACACAACCGGAAGCTTAGCCATGACGTCTCCAGCACGATTGAGCAACCCAGCTTCGACAGCCAGACTTGCTTCACTCAGAGCATAGGTTTCAAATCGAATCAGCAATTGATCGCCGCGCCGAAACTCTCGCCCAATCTCCGGCACAGCTTCCGATTGTGTTCGCAACTGACGCATTTCATATGCATTACTTGCGCGAAAGACCATGGCCGAACTGAGTGCTACATCCATTTCCGTAAAATCAGGCACGGTAAAAGTCTGAACATCGTTATCTAACACTCGGCCATCAGCACCTTGGATCGATAAATCTAATCTCAATAAACCAGGTTCAACGTCAAACGTAACAATGGGCAGCTGCACCGGCTTTTCTGTGCTTGGAGACAAGTCGGACTGGGACGCTATAGCAGTTTCAGCAGGCACTAAACCTTCGAAGAAGGTCGTCCCTCCCTCATCACGCGCTACAACTTCAACACCAGATACATCCATAGAAGCCCGTCCAGGAACGCGTGGTATTGGCCGCCAGACGAAGGTCATTCGAGACAAACCATTGTTGCCTTTCGCAGCACCAATCCAAGTTTGTATCTGAGTGGCGTTTCGACGTGCTTCTAAGACCCGCAAGGCCAAGTCGACATCAGACGGTGCTGCGGCTGGTGCAGGCGCTTCAAGTCGCTCGAGATCCTCCTGAGACAGTGCCCAGTACCCTTTGCGTGCACGAACATCGAGACCGCGCCTCTTCACGCGCACTCGAATCTCGTGAAAACGACCGTCAGTTGGAGTGTCGTTCGACGTATAACCCAGAAGATAGTATGCGCTTGAATCCCGCACTGCCTGACGAAGCCCATCAGTCGGATCATTACGGTTAACGATGGCACGGCCATCGGTCGTCTCGGCCAAATCACGAAGAGTAGCCATAGTCGACTGAAGCATATTGCTGTCATCTGTCAAACCGACACCGCTGTCGATATCAAATTCAAAGGAAGCCAAACCTCGAGGGTCCAGAGCATAAATCGACGTATTATTTCGGTTCGCCGTATCAAAAACGCGCTCTAAGTCAGTCCGGATCGACACATCAGCCATCATCCGGCGAGCCGATTCACGTGGGTCATCCGAACTAATGAATGGATTCCGTTGACGTGGGTTATCAAATTCACTAGCAATTGGATTACGCAATTGTGGAGGTACGATATTCGTATACCCTTCGCTCACAAGAATTACTGACTTGCGCCCTTCACGAAGCCCACCCAAGCGAGTCATAAGTGCTCGCAATGCTGTCAGAGATACTTCGTTACGAATGCGTTCAACTGTTTCTGCTGATGCACTGGCATAGCGAAACTCAAAGCCATTCCGAGGCTCGTGATCGTACTTACGTCCCCTGAATTTTTCTATCGCATCGATAATCGCTTCGTGATTACGTGTCATGCGCACGTCAGTTAACGGGGTCAACGGGTACATGACTGCGATAAGATCTGATGGAGACAAGTCGTTACGAATAAAATTCACGAGCGGTTCAATGATACGTAATCCCGCCCCACGCCGGACGTGATAATCGTCCATAAAGAAGGCAAACAGGCGCACATCTGGACGATTCGCTTCAACCTCCTCATCGTAGACGCTCCGAATCGCCCTCGGTGGTTCTGATGAGCTTTGTGTGCCACTTATCTCAAAAAACTGTAGCGTTTCAACTGTCTGTAAATCACCATCCTCGAACACTTCAAAATCTTCGATTGTTAGATCAGTAACTGGATTATCGTCATCGTCCGTTACGATTACGTCTACACGAACGAAATTAATCCCTGTACGAAATACAGGCTGTTCAGGTTGACCTTCCTGCGTCTGCTCAGGGGGAGGAAGTTGAATCTGGTGAGCTTCTCCAATACCAAAGTGGACTGAAACGACAAAACATAACGAGAAGCTAAGGATTCGAGACATCAGCTGATTCATGCGACGAGCCAAGTAGCTTGAAGATGAGCCCTGCACAACTGCCCTACCATGCCGTCCACGTTTTAATGATAACATTTCGCAGCAACCAAGACGGTCTCGTCACTTTTCTGGATGCAGCTAAAAACCATGACATCAAATCAATGGTCGTAAGCACATTCGCCTAGAAGACATCGTGACAAATAATGCGTCTGAGACACCCGGCCCGCTGACCAAGTTAACCGAAGAAGAACTTTTATTCCGTACGAGCGTGCGTTCCTTCGCCGACGAATGTATTCGTCCACTCGTACGCGAGATGGACACATCCAAGACGATTCCTCGAGCTCTCATCGATGATTTGTTTAAGCTTGGAATAATGGGCATTGAAGCGCCAGACGAATTTCAAGGTTCTGGCGGATATTTTTTCCATACTATTTTAGCCATTGAAGCAATTTCACGTGTCGATCCATCGATTGCACTCCTTGTCGATGTGCACAACACGTTAGTCATTACTGCACTACTCCAGTGGGGCAATCAAGACCTAAAACGTCGCTATCTACCGAGATTAACTTCTAGTTCCGTCGGAGCCTATGCACTCTCAGAATCAAGCTCCGGAAGCGATGCATTTTCATTGACAACCCGTTGCACTCCTCGTGATGGAGCCTTTGAACTTACCGGGCGAAAGTTATGGATTACGAATGCGGCCGAGGCAGACATTTTCGTTGTTTTCGCCAACGCGAAACCCGAATCGGGACATCGTGGTATTACAGCCTTCATCGTAGAGCGCGATATGGAAGGTTTTAGTATCGGAGTAAAAGAAGACAAGCTCGGTATTCGCGCTAGTAGCACGTGCGAATTAATTCTTGACGCTTGTCTCGTCCCGAATAGCAACCTCCTCGGTGAAATTGGTCAAGGATATAAGGTCGCTATTGAAACTCTGAACGCCGGCAGGATCGGCATTGGCGCACAAATGATCGGTCTCGCCTCTGGCGCATTGGATCATGCTATCGCCTACACGAAGGAACGCAAACAATTTGGCAAACCGATTGCAGAGTTTCAAGGAGTGCAGTTTCAACTTGCCCAAGCTGCAACTGAGTTAGAGGCTGCGCGACTTACCGTTTACAACGCCGCCCGTTTAAGAGACGGCGGCCATAAATTTCTAACCGAATCGGCGATGTGCAAACTTTTTTCATCAAATGTCGCTGAAAAAGTGACCTCGCTTGCTGTGCAGCTTTTTGGAGGTTACGGATACGTAAAAGATTATCCCGTTGAGAAACTGTACAGAGATGCGAAAATCGGCCAAATCTATGAAGGAACTTCTAATCTGCAGTTGCAAACAATCGCGAAGCAAATTTTGGAGAATAAATTCTAGACATTCACTCGAATGTGTAAATCGAAATCAGGTACGCCAATACAATTTAGCTTTTCTTCTCGGACACAGCCAGACGCTTGAAAATAGGCCTCAGTTTGGCGGCTGTTTGTTCGAGTTCTTCTGGCAGCACTCGGGTCTCACCAATTACAGTCATGAAATTTGTATCACCAGACCAGCGTGGTACAACGTGTACGTGGATGTGGCCCACAACTCCAGCGCCTCCCGCACTGCCAAGATTAATACCAACGTTTAGCCCCTGTGGTGCATAAACCTCAGTGAGTGCAACTTCAGCAAGCGCCGTCAATGTAATAATTTCCATTCGCTCTTGCACTGTCGCCGCAGTCAACGAAGGTAAATGTCGCTTAGGAACAACCATTAAATGACCTGGACTATAAGGATAGAGATTGAGTTGAATGAAACAAGTCTCCCCTTGATAAAGCAAGAGTGTTGATTCTAAATTTTCCGTTGAGACTTCACAGAAAATACACTCCCGCGACAGGTTGGCGCTGACCACGTATTTCAATCTCCAGGGTGACCAGAGGTATTTCACGAAACGCGAACCTAATGAAACGGGATG
>DODG01000187.1:0-8153 GCA_003509065.1 Acidobacteriota bacterium | reverse complement strand
TTGCCGTAAGCTGGTATTGTCTGGCAAAGTTGCGACACTAGGTATTGAAGCCGTAGACTCTTTGGACCGTCGATTAATTAACTCTTTCAGGTCTTTGCCCGGTTTAAAATAAGGCACCTTCTTCGGTGGGACGTCAACCCTATCGCCAGTTTTAGGATTTCGCCCCTTCCGCGGTTCACGCTGCCTTAACCGAAAGCTCCCAAAACCTCGAAGTTCGATCTTTTCACCGCGATGCAACGCTGTAACAATACTCTTGAATACCGTCTCGACAATGACTTCGGAATGCTTCTTGGTAAGTTCGGAAACACGCGAAACCTCTTCAACAAGCTCCGCCTTTGTCATACCGCTCCCCCTACTCGTTGTCCAAGACGATTAAACCAAGGTCAAGCTAAGTTACTCTTGAAGACCTTTAAAGTGGTCGCCCAATGTGGCTTCTGGCGAACTCGACTGCTCATCCTGAGATGTCCAGTCAACCGCTTCATCACCTAACTTGAGCGCCCGTATACTCAAACCGATCTTTCTGTCTACTGCACTGAGCTTGATGATTTTCATCGAATAAGTTTGGTCAACCTCTAATTCAATCTTCTCGTCACCCTGCTCATCGTCAAACTCCGAAACATGAATCAGCCCTTCGATTCCATCGGCAAGCTCAACAAAGGCACCGAAATTGGTCAATTTGACGATCTTGCCTTCGACAACATCGCCAGCGCTGTTATTGGAGAGAAACTCGTCCCAGATATCCGTTGACAGCTGCTTAAGACCCAATGATAACCGTTGGTTTTCAGCGTCCACATTAAGCACCACTGACTCAACTTCGTCACCCTTGTTAACTACTTCAGACGGGTGCTGCAGCCTTTTGCTCCACGACATGTCAGATATGTGAATCAATCCATCGACACCTTCTTCAACCTCAACAAAGGCACCGAACTCGGTAACATTCCTAACAGTCCCAGTAATTTTCGTACCGAGTGGATAACGATCGGCAATTTGCAACCACGGATTTGTTTCGATTTGCTTCAAGCCTAGTGATATCCGACGAGCGTTCGGATCAACAGCCAGCACCAACGCTTCCACTGTGTCCCCCACAGTTAAGATTTTTGACGGGTGTTTAACCCGCTTACTCCAAGACATTTCTGATACATGGATCAAACCCTCAACACCAGGTTCCAGTTCTACAAAAGCTCCGTAATCTGTCAAACTTACGATTCGACCACTAACACGTTCATTTACCGGATAGCGGTCACCCACACCGTCCCACGGATCTGCGATAAGTTGCTTATACCCCAAGGAGACCCGCTCAGTCTCTGGATCAAACTTAAGCACAATCACTTCTGCTTCATCGTTAATCTTGAACAACTCCGACGGATGTGAGACTCGTCCCCAAGACATGTCTGTGATATGCAATAAACCGTCAAAGCCTCCAAGATCGACAAACGCACCATAGTCAGTCAGGTTCTTGACAATACCCTTAATGACCTTGCCTTCGGCCAAAGTGCTTAACGTTTTCTGTTTCTTGTCAGCGTTTTCTTCTTCCAGTAAAATCTTGCGTGATAACACAATGTTGCCACGCTTCTTGTTTACCTTAATGACCCGCATCCGCAGTTCTTCCCCGCGGAGCGAATCCAGATTTCTAACAGGACGAACATCGATTTGCGAACCGGGAAGAAAGGCTCGAACGCCAATATCGACTGCAAGGCCACCTTTAATTCGTTCAATAACGTGTCCAATAACAACTTTTTGATCGTTGTAGGCTTTTTCGATCTCATCCCAGATCTTCATCTTCTCGGCTTTTTCACGGGAGAGCACAACATAGCCGTGTCGATCTTCTGTACGCTCAAGCAGTACATCTACAATGTCACCCATTTGAACCACGATCTCACCACGCTCGTTACGAAATTCTTCAATCGCAATCATGCCTTCCGATTTATAGCCAACGTCGACTACAACTTCAGAAGATGTGACTTGAAGTACTGTGCCACTGACTACTTCACCTTCAGCGATATTTCGAAAACTGCTGTCGTACAGTTCCAATAGGCGGGCGTACTCATCCGGGTCTGGGGTATCGGTATCTTCCAAGAAGTCGTGCGGTTCCGATTTGACAACGGTGCTATCTGGACCTCCTTGAGTCAGTTCAATATTTTCCGTTTCATCTGCGCTGGCCATGCTCTTCGGGCCCTCCCCCTTTTTAGTCTGTTGCTTCGAATCTGCGAGGCCTGTTTAAGCAAGCATAAGCGCACAGCTACCCTCTTCGAAGTAACGATAAGATACAGATTATATGTTACTTATCTCAAGACAGTCAAGCTTCGACAGCGCAAAGAAACTGCGAGAATGTGGTCCAAAACACATCCGACAACCCATGGCTCACTGACTATTAATGACCATGACAACACGCTGGAATAAGATGAACTTACAGCCTAACGATCTAGCCAAGACTGCGTTGGTAAGGTATCTAAGGTTACTCGGAATCGCTGCCACCAAGCTTGGCATGTACCAAGGTCAGCACCCGCTGAACAACTTGTTCAACGGGAACACCGGTAGTGTCGACAAAATCAGCATCTTCAGCCAGTTTCAGCGGTGAAGCAGCACGAGTTCGATCTAATTCATCGCGGGTCGCAAGGGCAGTCGCGACAAAGGCTAGGTCATGGCCTCTTCCGCTCGCATGGGCTGGATCCGCAGCTCGACGGCGAGCCCGTTCGTCAGCCGTGGCATCAAGATAAATTTTCACAGTAGCATTAGGAAAGACAACAGTTCCAATGTCTCGCCCTTCCATCACTAAACCTCCAGATTCGCCTAGTGCCCGCTGTCGCGCTACTAGTGCACGCCTGACATCTGGCAACTTCGCGACCGCAGCCGCTGCGACATCCATCTCTGGCGTACGGATTGCCTCAGTAACATCATCACCGTCAATGAACGTACGACCATCTTCGAACCCGAAAGTCACCCGCTCAGTCAACTTCGACAAACCCGCTTCATCATCAAAAGCCACCTTCTCCAAACTGGCTTTCCACGCGACAGCACGATACATCGCACCGGTATCAACATGCTGGTACCCGAGCTTGGCAGCCACAGCACGAGCTACAGTTCCTTTCCCAGCGCCCGACGGACCATCAATTGCAACAACTGTGTGTGCTTCTTCCATAGAGTCTACTCAACTCATCTTATCTTGGCGGTGGGTGTGACACTTCGCTTGCGCGGGTCAACGCAGCCACCTCAGCAGTAGTTAAAAGTCTGTGTTTGCCAACTTTAAGAGAAGAATCACGAAGTGGGCCGATCTGTGTGCGGCGAAGGCGAATCACTGGATGACCAATCGCTTCGCACATTTTCCTCACCTGTCGATTCCGACCTTCACGAATCGCAACTCGCAATAAAGCATTTTCACTACTTTTTGCTTTAAGCCTACGCAGAAACTTTACCGAACTCGAAGCAGTGCGTCGTCCATCAATCAGGACACCATGACGAAGCGAGGCTATCGCCGCCTGGCTTGGTACGCCTCGAACTCGCACTTCGTAAACACGCTCTACACCATAGCGAGGATGCGTGAGTCGAGCAGCTAACGTACCATCGTTTGTCAGAATCACAAGGCCTTCTGAATCGTAATCGAGTCGTCCCACCGGATAGACGTACTCACGTACATTTGAAATCAGATCAAGGATGGTTCGACGTCCTTCAGGGTCGAACCGGGTGGTGACATAACCACGCGGCTTGCACACCAGAAGGTAGATTCGAGGGCGCCCAGTGATTACCTTCCGACCGTCGACACGGATATCATCAAGATCTGGATCAGCCTTTGCTCCAAGCGTTGTTACAGAGCGACCGTTAACAGTTACCCGTCCAACTTCAATGAGCCGTTCTGCTGCACGACGGGACGAAATGCCAGCAGACGCTAGAACCTTTTGAAGTCGAACCTTGGGTGATGGCATTGAACGCTCAATATATGCTCGATTTATCGTCGAAGGTAGACTCGTTTACCTGCGCAGCTTCTTCCACGGACTCCTGTTGTCGTGGTGCATCACCAAGTTCTTGCACCGGCAACTGCTCGTCCTCTGCTGTACTTGTTCCGGCTAATGATTCTGAGATCTCTAACCCAAACGCTTCAGCCATGTCTTCAACGTTAGGAAGATCCTTGAGATCGCTTAGTCCAAATCGAATCAAGAATTCCTGTGTGGTCGCGTAGAGAAACGGACGACCAATTACCTTTTTCCGCCCGACCACCTTGATTAGCCGACGCTCGATTAATGTACTTAGGACGCCCGAAGTGTTCACCCCTCGAATCTCGGAAACTTCAGGCGCTGTGACCGGCTGACGATAGGCAACAACGGCCAGGGTTTCCAACGACTGAACTGTTAGTTTCTGTGTGCTCCGCTCATGGAATAAGCGACGCACCCATTCGTGTAATTCCGGGCGAGTCACGATTTGAAAACCGCCTGCTACTTTAACCAGTTGCAATCCTCCAGGCCGATCGTAATCGGCCTGTACTGCCACAAGAGCCGCTTCAACATCTTCCTGTGGCTCATCTTCAAGAAGTTTAAAGAGCGTCTTGATCGTCAACGGCTCTGGTGACGCAAACACCAGCGCTTCAATAATTGGTTTTAACTGATCAGACACCCTCTCCTCTCCTTTATCTCAGATTAGGCTAATGGATCACCAATCGGTGTTGGCGCATCAACGGGACGTGCTCGTTTGTATATCCGAATAGGACCAAACGAGCCATCTTGAAATACCCTTACAAGTTTCAGCCGAATCATTTCCAGTAATGCCAAAAATGTCGCAATCAAGGCTGCACGCGAAGAAGCATCAGCAAACAACTCTTCAAAGCCACAAGCTTCTGTCTCTGAAAGCCTCGCGACAAGTTGTTCGATACGAGTTTCAATCGAGATTTGCTCGATTGGTAAAACCATTGACGGTCGCTGCTTGGCTCGTTCGACAACTGCTTGAAATGCCGTTAATAGGCTAAACAAATCGACCTCAAGCTCTGGCTCGTACTCTTCACCGGCAATCTCTGAGATACGATCGTCAGGACGGCCCCATTGAGCGCTACGTACGGTCTCTCGCTCATGCAACAGTTCAGCTGCTGCCTTAAATTTTCGATGCTCAATCAGTCGAAGCATAAGTGCTTCTCTTGGATCTTCTTCAGATCCTTCCTCGCTTGAAACAGGCCGCGGTAACAGTGCACGCGATTTAATATAAATCAATGTAGCTGCCATTAACAGGAACTCGCCAACAACGTCGAGATCGAGATCCTGCATCAACTCCAGATACTCAAGATACTGTTCTGTGATAAGTGCGATCGGAATATCCTGAATGTCAATCTCATGCTTACGAATCAAAAAAAGGAGTAAATCGAGAGGGCCCTCGAAATTCGCAACCTTAATAGGATAGGCCTCAAGAAGTGATTCAAAATTGCCTGGTCGCTGCATAATTAAAACATCCCTTAGACAAATCAGAACACTGTTATTCGTACGAGAGGTTCATAGCCTCTCGAACACGGGCCATCGTTTCCTTCGCAACCCGCCGTGCCGTGCTAGAGCCGTCGAACAAGATTTCACGAATTTTTTTCGGATGAGCGAGTAACTCTGTTCGTCGTTCGCGAATCGGATCCAGCATTTTATTTAGACAACTCACCAGTTTCTGCTTGACCTCAACATCACCAACCGCGCCCGCCCGATAGCGCGTCTTAAGGTCGTTAACCTCATCTATATTGGGATTAAACGCATCGTGATAAATAAATACTGGATTCCCTTCGACGGTACCAGGAACGTCAGCACGAACCCGTTTTGGATCCGTGTACATCTTCATGACCTTTTTGCGCACTGTCTCGGCATCGTCAGCCAAATCGATCGTATTGCCATAACTCTTGCTCATCTTGCGATTATCAAGCCCTGGTAATCTTGGAAAGTGCGTCAACAGTGGTTGCGGCTCAACAAATACTTGACCATAAAATCCGTGAAAGCGCCGAACCACCTCTCGAGTCAATTCTAGATGTGGCACCTGATCCTCACCGACGGGCACGTAATGGGCTCCGTACATAATGATGTCTGCGGCCTGCAACAGCGGATATCCTAAAAAACCAATGGTTGATAGATCGAGATCCGTCAGCGCATCGATCTGCTCTTTGTAGGTCGGTACTCGCTCTAGCCAAGGCGTTGGGACCACCATCGACAACAACAAGTAGAGCTCAGCATGCTCTGGCACAAGTGATTGTACAAAAAAAGTACTACGCTCAGGATCAAGACCGGCTGCGATCCAATCAGTCACATTGTCCAAGGCGTAATCCGTTAAGCCCTCTGTTGAAGCATAGTCGCTAGTTAACGCATGCCAATCAGCTACAAAATAAAAACAGTCATAACGATTCTGTAGTTCGGCCCAGTTCTTCAATGCACCACTCAGGTGGCCAAGGTGCAACTGACCTGTGGGGCGCATCCCTGATAAAACGCGTTTTTTCATAGTCTCAGTATACGGTTGTGACCGACATCAGTAGCCGTGAAAGAAAGAGATACGGTGGTCCGATAATCGCCCCGAGTGTTCCGGTCAAGAGTAACGCATAGAGCAGTAAAAATCCGTACGGTCGGACAAGCCGGTCGTACTGCTCGCCGAGCCACATTGGCAACATGCCGCCAAGCACATTACCACCATCTAGCGGTGGGATCGGAATCATATTGAAGACAGCCAAGAGCAAATTAACCTGAACTGCCAGGTTCGCCAACTGAAAAATCCTGATCACGGGACCACTTAGCTCAGCTAGATCGTAGGATAGGAAGCTCGGTTGTCCTCCTAAAACATCCACGTTTGTTGCCCACGCAGCGAGCAGGCGCATCATTAAAGCTCCTGCTAATGCAATCACCATATTACTGATGGGACCTGCTGCTGCGACCCAAACAAAGTCGCTGCGATCATTTCTGAGATTTGCTACGTTGACCGGTACGGGTTTAGCCCATCCAATGATAGGTGCTCCGGTGGAAAAAGCTATGAGTGGCAACAAAACTGTGCCGATTGGATCTACATGCACTAGAGGGTTCAGTGTGATACGTCCTAGGTTCCGCGCAGTCGGATCCCCCAGCCAGTTAGCTGTCCATGCATGAGCTGATTCGTGGATGGTTAACGAAAACAGCAAAACGATGAAGGTGCTCAGCAGATCGATAAGGTTGAAATCGGGCAATGCACTCAAGAATAAGGGCTCTACACGAAGAGAGCAAGTGCTACGAGCTAGATTTTTGTTACATGTCCTTATCGTGCTGCTGCGAAATAGCTAAGAACAGCATCGGCAACACGAGCACCAACTACGGTCATTAATTCCTCACGTGACGCACGACGCACACCAGCCACGCTACCAAAGCGCGTTAATAATGTGCGCCGTCGCTGTAAACCGACACCAGGAATGCTATCCAGTGCCGATCGCAGCTGTCGTGCAGTTCGTGTACGGCGATGGAAGGTCACCGCACACCTATGGGCTTCATCGCGGATTCGCTGCAAGAGGAGTAAAGCTTCGTTGGCCGACGGTAATGTAATGGGATCTGGACGGTCGCGTACTACCAGTACTTCCTTTTTTTTCACCAAGCCAACTGCAATCAGGTTACTCAGTCCTAATTCTTCGAGGGCCGCATACGACGCCGAAAGCTGGCCTTTACCTCCATCGATTACAATGAGGTCTGGAAACGGTCCACCCTCCTCAAGCAGCCTCCGATAACGACGAAATACGATTTCATGCATGGCGGAAAAATCGTCTGGCTTACCGACCACAGAACCGAGACCACTTGAAGAAGATCTGTGGATAGACTGCTGCCCCTTTACCAATCCACGAATCTTGAATTTGCGGTAGGCGGAACGTATCATGCGACCATTCTCACAAACTACCATCGCGCCAACGGTATCGCTCCCTTGAATGGTAGAAATGTCGAAGCATTCGATCCGATGCAACGATGTGGCTAGGTCAAGTTCAACCCGAAGAATTTCCATCGCTGCATGGTGGCTGACAACCTCCTCCGAGTAGCGTGCTTTATACCCTATAGTCGCATTCCGCGATGCCAGCTCCAGAAGTGCACGTTTATTGCCGCGTTTAGGTACGGACAAGTGCACCTTTTTCTTCGCCCGCTCCGAAAGCCAGTCTTCCACCGCTTCAAGATCATCGATAGTCGTCGGCAGAAGCACCTCCGGCG
>DODG01000314.1:664-5436 GCA_003509065.1 Acidobacteriota bacterium | reverse complement strand
AAGCGCTTCGACACCCGCAATGTCGTCGGGTTGCAGGCGATCAATATCTGACATCTCTGGGGCCATAATTGACTGTATCGTTTCCTCATGGTCAAGACCAATCACATGACCAAGTTCATGTAATGCTGCGCGTCTGAAATCAACCTTATCAGAAAGTGGGCCAAATGGTGGAAGGGCGCCGTTAAAGATATCAAATTTTTCCGAACCATTTAAAACAATGTCAGCCTGCACAAGATATGGTTCTCCCAGAATGGTATCCTCGTACCAAGTCACTGTTATGCCTACTGTGTTTTTACCAAACTCGCTACCACAATAATCCTCAACAAAATCTACCCCATTTACACCATCATTCTCACACGGGTCTCTATACTCTTCTTTCCAGTCAAAGGTGAAAAGGGTTTCAACGTTCCACTCTTCCATGGCTGTGATAAATGCCGTATTCCAAAGAATGCCAGTGCCCGACGTTCCTTGGATGTTGACATAAAAATCTGTTTCTGCGCCTAACCACTTAGAGCCGCTAACGTCGAAAGCGCAAGCAGATTGAGCCATAGCTGTGAGTATAAGAGCATTAAAAGCGAAAGAGGTAAAATTCTTCGGGTAAGGGTGCATCATCTGGAATTAGTAAATCAATTTCTTCTACAGCCATTAATAAGCCATCCTGCTATGGTTGACCATCCTTTCTTGTAGGCACAAGCCTCGCTGCGCCTAACGCAATAGAACTAGTTGCGATAGGACCCATTCAAGATTGCAGTCCACCAAAGCTCATTATCTAGATACCAGTCTACCGTCTTTTTCAAACCACTATCAAAGTTTTCCTGTTGCATATAGCTCAGGCCTTTGCATATCTTGGAAGTGTTAATAGCATATCGTGTGTCGTGACCTGGTCGATTTTCAACAAAAGTAATTAGTGTCCTCGCACTTTTTTTTGACGCGCTTGGTGACTTCGGGTATCGATCACAAAGTTTTGAACATTCTGCGAAGCGTGCATCAATAATATTACACAATAGGTTTGCAACGTCGATATTAGCGCTCTCGTGGTTGCCGCCGATATTGTAGGTCTCTCCACGAATTCCATTCCTAATAACCAGCTCTATTCCTCGGCTATGATCGTCTACGTAAAGCCAGTCCCGAATCTGCTTCCCATCACCATAAATCGGAATAGGTTTGCCGTTCAGAATGTTGACCAAACACAGCGGTATGAGTTTTTCAGGAAATTGGTAGGGGCCATAATTATTGGAACAGTTGGTAATGGTTGTATTTAGACCGTACGTATTATGGTAAGCACGTACTAGGTGATCTGAAGAGGCCTTGCTCGCAGCATAAGGGGAGTTGGGAGAGAACGGCGTTGTTTCAGTAAAAGCCGGACCATCTGCTGTCAACGTGCCATAAACTTCGTCAGTTGATATATGATGAAACAAATGTTTGTCATTCCTGGTACCTTCCAGCCAATGTTTCCTAACCGCTTTTAGCAAAGTATGCGTACCAACAATATTTGTATGAACGAATGCGTCAGGACCACTAATAGAGCGGTCTACGTGACTCTCGGCCGCAAAATGCACGACGGTATCGATTTCATGCTCGTCCAACAAAGATTCAACTAGAGCAAGATCACAAATATCACCTTTAACAAAACTGAACTGGCTATTGTTCAGCAATGTGGTCAGGTTTTTCCTGTTGCCAGCATAGGTTAAAGCATCTAAAGCAACAATACGGTCGTCCGGATTGTTGGCACTCCAATAGCGCACGAAATTTGATCCTATAAATCCTGCTGCCCCGGTGACTAGAAGTTTCTTCATTTTTACTTCTCGGCTTTGCTGGCAATTTTTTTAATCACTAATCTTAGCTCCTGTTGCCAATCGGTAGCTTCCATTTCCATCTCGCTCAGAGCTTTACTGCGATCTAGCACGCTATATGCAGGTCGTGCGGCGGGAGTTCGGTACTCTTTGGTTGTAAGTGGCTTAATTGGAATCTCTCTTTCTAGTAACCCGTGCTCTATAGCCTCCCGTTGAATCGCGTTAGCAAATTCATACCAGCTTATGCTAGCACCATCTGTCCAGTGGTAGATACCTGGATCAGTTCCACGATTGCGCATGCGGAGTAGTAGCGCGACTAATGAATGTGTAGAAGTAGGAGATCCAACCTGATCTGCGACAACCCCTATTTCATCTTTCTCTTTGATTAACCGTAGTATAGTTGTTACGAAATTTTTACCGTATTCCGAGTAAAGCCAGGACGTACGGATAATGGCATGCCCGTCCGGTAAACTCGATTGCAGGGCGACTTCACCAGCGAGCTTGCTTGCACCGTATACGCCGAGCGGAGAAACCTCGTCTTCTGGCAAATATGGGGAACGCTTGCTGCCATCAAATACAAAATCGGTGGAAATTTGCACCATAAAGCAGTCATTGCGCGCAGCCCAGTCAGCTAGATTCGCAACAGCTAATGCATTTACCAAGAAAGCAGCCTCCTGATCCGTTTCCGCTTGATCAACAGCGGTATATGCTGCCGCGTTCAGAATGGTACGGGGTTTTATCCTATTCAATTCTTCTTCGACCATATTGGTCAAAGTCAAATCTAACTCTCCGATATCATAAAAAAGCAGTTCGTTCTCTCTAGCTAGCTCGGAAGGTGCCCAATAATACTCCAAGGTTCGCCCTAACTGCCCTTGGGCTCCTGTTACAAGAATAGTGTTGTTATTCACGGGAAGGATAATGTGCCTTTATGGATAAACAGTGGCTTCTAAAAGCCGCGGAGCGTTCTTATCTTTATCTGAAAGCGACGGGTTTGAATCAAGCAATGGCCAATCGATGGCAATTGTTTCGTCATTCCAAAGTAGGCAACGTTCGTCTTCTGGATGGTAGTACTCGGTGCACTTATAAAGCAACTCAGCTGACTCACTGAGCACATAGAACCCATGTGCAAAACCTGCTGGAATCCAGAGCTGTTTTTTATTCTCAGCAGAGAGCAAAACTCCTATCCATTGACCAAAATGCCCCGAGCTTTTCCGGAGATCTACTGCAACATCAAATACTTCGCCTGAAACTACCCGGGCCAGCTTGCCCTGAGGATGATTCAGCTGATAATGCAGTCCTCTTAAGGTCCCACGACTGGAGTTGCTTTGATTGTCCTGTACAAATGTGACATCGATACCCTGTTCGTCAAAAATCGACTGCCGCCAGGTTTCTGTGAAGTATCCCCGATCATCTGCATGAACGCTTTGTTCAAATATCAATACATCTGGAATCCTAGAGGTAAATACTTTCATATGGCTCTCGCTACCTATAGGGCTTCTATCAGCCCAAGTAAATATTGGCCATAACCGCTCTTAATCTGTTTATCAGCCAAGGTCTGCAACTGATCGGCATCGATAAACCCTTCCCTAAAAGCGACCTCTTCGGGACAACCAATCTTTAATCCTTGGCGTTCTTCCAATACTCGAATAAAGGTAGCTGCATCTAACAATGATTGTATGGTGCCAGTATCAAGCCATGCAGTGCCGCGATCAAACAATTCTACTTTCAATGTTTTTTGTTGAAGAAACACCTTATTGATGTCGGTAATTTCTAATTCTCCTCTAGCTGACGGTTTTATTGATTTAGCGATGTCCACAACATCGTTACCATACATATAGAGACCAGTAACCGCATAGTTTGATGTAGGGTTGAGAGGTTTTTCCTCAAGATCAATCGCGCAGTCATTCTCATCTAGTGTTACTACTCCGTAACGTTCTGGGTCGTTAACATGGTAGGCAAAGATGCACGCTCCTTTTTTTTGGGCAACTGCGTTCTTGAGTTTTTCTTCGATTCGATCTCCGTAAAAAATATTGTCCCCAAGTATGAGGCACACTCTGCTATCACCAATGAAGTCTTCACCGATGATAAAAGCCTGGGCTAATCCTTCAGGTTTCGGCTGTTGAGCATAGTTAAGCTGAATGCCCCAACTACTTCCGTCACCAAGCAAGTTTTGGTAGCTGGAAGCATCACCTGGTGTGGTTATGATGAGAATCTCACGAATTCCAGACTGCATTAAGGTAGCTAATGGGTAGTAAATCATTGGTTTATCATAAACCGGCATCAGCTGTTTGCTTGACGCTAATGTCATCGGAAGCAATCGGCTGCCGCTGCCGGCAGCCAGTATTATTCCTTTAGTCATGAAGGTTGCCCTCCTTGATAAATCTTGAATTGACTCTTTTGTATCCAGATACAGACGTCCAGACACTTTCAGTATTAGCGTATCTACTACTCACAACCAAAATAGTTCTACTCCAACTCTTTCCGCCACGCTTGGCTATCAATAAACTCTACGATATCCGGAAGCGACTCATAGAAGTTGCAAAGCGGTTTGAATCCTAACTCTTCACAGAGCTGATCACTGCTGACCAGGTTGTCTGTGACTAGATTTTGGTAGGTCCTGCCGCTTATATCCGCACCTGCTATTCGCCGCAGCCTGGTTAAACCATTAAGCCTGCTCAACCAACCCATCACTACAGCAGCGACGTATAATATCACACGCGGAGTTTGCCAGACCGGTATTTTCCTGCCCCAGGCCCTATAGATTGACTCTTCAATTGCAGCGATTGAATAGCTTATGCCATCTGTGACGTTATACGTTTTCCCCGCCGCTTCATGCGCATTAACAATAAGAATTACGGCTTGCACTAGATCATCCACTCCCACAAGGGAAATCTGTGTTCCCGTCTTGGGTAGAGGTGGAAGGCGTCCTTTGCCGATCAAGGCAATCATGCTGGCTATGTTGCCTTTCATGCCGGCCCC
>DODG01000314.1:0-340 GCA_003509065.1 Acidobacteriota bacterium | reverse complement strand
TACACGTTGACCGGCCTTAATACAACAGATTCAATTTCCCCACGCTCTTGGGCCGTGTTGACCAATTCCTCAGCGGCACGCTTTGACCGTCCATATGCGGTCCCACTTCCTTTTCCTGTCTCTACTGCCGAGGCAAGACTGCTGCTCATTAGAATGACTCGCTGAACGTCGCTCCTGATTGCAGCTTGCAAGATGTTTCTGGTGCCATCTACATTTATTTCCCGCAATGTATTCTCAGCTAAGTTGTTAACATGGGCCACACCTCCAAGATGCACAAGCACATCAATGTTCGTGCACGCCGCTTCTAAACTCTCAACATCTAGTAAATCTCCAGTAGAAT
>DODG01000102.1 GCA_003509065.1 Acidobacteriota bacterium | reverse complement strand
TGCAACCGTTATTTTTGGTGCTATTTCGGGTTCATCTTATCGTGTTGCTTTTCCCGACGCTTGCCCTTTGGCTGCCTAGCTTGCTCCAAACAAATTATTTCTGACAATCGCCCGAGTTTTTCGATTTATTGCTTCCGGCTCAGTTGACGGTGCCAGCGCGTGTTTCCTTTGCCTAGATATGATGTAACGAGTTCACGTTTAGAGGTTTAAAAAATTTGCAGCCAAACAATCGAATTCAGCGCTGCGGTACAATATCACCACTGTTCGGTAGAACTTTTAATGATTGATGTTGCCACTCCAGCTTACTGGGGGATCGTCTAGCGGTAGGACTGCGGACTCTGACTCCGTCAACCTACAGGAAATATCAATGACTTAGACCCCCTTGTAGGGTGGGATGCTTTACGCGGCTTGTTTATAAGTCCTTCCCCCATCTTTATGAACAAGCAAACCTAGCCCCAGCTATTTATTGAAGGGAACTCTAAAATTGTCGTTCTTTTTCTGATACTTCTTGATACCAAAGTTTTCGAGTCCCAACCTTAGCCCTTATCTTCCATTTAAGAGATTTTGGAGCGTCTTCAATCATGGCCAGGAGATCAGATATTCGAGTTGAAATGATCGTCCCTTGCTCTTCAGAAATTGATGGGAATTCCTGAATATACTCGGCTACTCGTTTTAGGTTAGTCGTAAAAGTGTAATAGAAGCCCCAGTCAGAAGCCATAATCTTAACGATGTAATCGCAGTCGATGTGTTTTCTGTCGTCTTTGCTAGTTCCGAGATCGTGTTCAAGCAAAAGTACCAATGTATCTTTGAAGTCTTTTAGGTTGATTTCGACAATCTGCATCTTTTCCAGCAGCAGATCGGTGGTACAAATTGTCGGTGTATCGATCGATAGACGACCCTTAAACGGGATCCGATGACAAAAGTAAAGTTCATCGGCGAAAACATCGATATTTAGACCAGTCTCAGGATGAAGGTAGATATGTCTAGCCCCTTCTGATGCGACATACACGCCTTCGTCAGGCCTATAACCCGCCCCAATAAAATAGTCTCGAATATGTTTGTTTTGACTCTTTTCAGCACCAAAGTCTACATCGGTCAACACACGCGACATGGTATCAAAGAGGTGAATATGTTTCGGGCATTGCAAGCGATAGGCGATTGAGCCAAGTATGCGCAGTCGAATCCCCTGAGTTTCAGCGTCGTGGACGAGGCGTAATGCCTCGTCCACGAATTGAAGGTTTAAGTCTTCGTCACTCATAACAGGTGTTCAATGAAAACCCGTTATTCAATCGGTATCTCCTTGAATGCAAGCGTTACGTCTACGCCTTGCGACTTTCGTATTCCTTTCATGACGAAATAGAAGACGATGCCAATAACAAAAATACCAAAGACAAGTAACAGCTGGACTGGATCGTGGCCGGCAGCGACTGGATCTGACCAGAGAGTCCAGAAAAAGAATTGCGAACCAGCGGTGCCTAATATGCAGGCTACAGTCATCATAGGCAATCCCAATATCTTCTTGTTAGCAATTGGGGACTTCTCATAGATCTCTGGTCGAGTGTATGGGAAGAATATTCCGGCGAAGAGCACAATACTCCAAGCTAAGACCGCGGCCTCGATCAGAATAATTATCGTCGAGAAAAAGTCTGTGAATACAAACATCGCCATAAAGACTACTGTAATCGCAACACAAAACCAGATTGCGACAGTTGGCGTATGCCGGGTTTCTGAAATCTTTCCCAGAGCTTCCGGAGCCACTCGGTCGAATGACCAGGCCACTACCGCTCGCACGCCAAACGTGTGCATTCCTGGAATCCACATCCACATCCATAGGATAAAACCAGCAGCAACGAGAGCACTTACGACTGGAGAGCCTGTGAGAACACCGGCTAGTAAAGTGATAGTCGGGTCGGTCTGAAGGCCTACTCCTTCGGTGTAATTGAAAGCTGCAGTGCCGAGAAAGTCGTATCCGAAGCGATCAGTGCACAACCAAATTGTGATCAACCAGATCACGAGAGTACCACCAATTGCGCCGAGCATTCCCCACGAATGAGATTTTGTAGCTGATTTGATCTCACCCCCAATTGCAATCGAGAAGGCTGAGCCGATTAAAGGTAGAAAAGGCCAGTTAGCCACGAGCCACGTTTGGCGCCAATCTGTCCCGCCCTCCCAACCGGCGCCCCATCCTTCTGCACGCCCGGAGGCAATAACAGCCTCATAACTTCCGCCTTCACCCAGTGTCGGCCCGATAATGGTATTAAAACTGGATATGAAGTCGGCGTTGGAATAAGGCAGCAGTACAAATATCAGAATCGCCGATCCGATTAATGCACAGGTAATGACCACCTTTTGAGTGGCGAGGTAGAACCGCATGCCTGTTCCTAGGACGATACCAGACAGAATCAAAATGCCGGAACCAATAATAAACATAGGCCAAGGCTCAAGTATCCAACCGCTAGCATTGACCCATGCTTCGCTCCCGGTCAGGATTCCGATTAAATAAAACGCGGGAGAGAGCCCCAGATACTGGATCCAGTACGCCGCAATTGCGCAATAAAAGAGCCAGGTGACAATTTCAACAAGACTCAGGGTCAACGCGAGAAAGGGCGGAAGGCTCCGTGATCCGAACACATAAATTCCGCCAGAGCGCGGTAGGGTAACGGTCCAAGTAATCAATCCGAATGCTACACAGGCCATGACGACACCTGCTAGCAAGCTCGCCCATAGCAGATTACCACCAGGATAGTATGCAGGTCCGTAGTACATCATACTGGCGACCCCAAGGCCTACACTGACGAGCCCAAAGTTGTAGATAAATGTGTCGGCACCGCTAGCGGTACGAATTAGGCCCGACGCTTTACGCAGAAATATGCGTTGTTCGTTTCCACTTTCAGCCATATAACCCCCCCTACATCAGTTGTTTAGTTGAAGAAGTCTATCTTACTTGGTTTATCCCTGCGTTAATTGAACGCTCTCGACACCAGCGTCGCCAAGCGTCAGTAACACTCCCTGGAGAATTCCTTCAGGATAAACACTTCCAGGGTTGACACAAACAGTTTTACCAATTTTTATATTGCCGCGTCCTTCATGGATATGGCCATGTATGCCTAGCATGGGTTGATGTTCTTTTATAGCATCAAGCACAGCAGACGAGCCAGCATTCATTTGTACAGGATTTCCCATCTCAAAAACCACTTGTTGGTTCTCATCTAGTTTTGGACATTGGTCTAAAGCGGTCCCCATGGGAGGCACATGGACATTAAAGATACAACGGCTCATGTTTTGAACTTGAGATGTAAGCTTCGCAAATCTCTCCACATATTCTTCTTCGGAGTATTCACGTTCAGTATCCCACGGTGTGTAGTTTGAGCCGCCACAGTGAAGAATCTCAAAGTCATTAAGTTTGGTGATCTCCATTTCGTGGTACTGGATATGCGGAGATTTATCTAGAACATCATCGATTTCAAAGAAGTCATCGTTACCTGGAGAAGTAATTAGAGGAATCCCGGTGTCTTTCAGTTTAGCCCCAGCATATTCACACCACTCACCAACCCGTTCAATCACTAATTTTCTAAACAATGTCTGTTGGCCAGCTTTATCGTCCTTAAGTTCTTGGTATTTCTCTTCTGTCATTTCAGACGGATAAAACCCCATATTTCCAACCGTTTTTGTGAACTCATAGACGTCTTTCCGAGTTGAGAGAGACACGGGCTCACCAGCCTGGAAACCGATGTACGAGCCATTACTTTGTTCAGTAATCGGGATTACCGCTTTCCCAGTTAGATCACCTCCCATAATTAGTACATTCGCGCCATAAAACTTCGCTGCATTCACAAACTTTTTAAAACAAACATTAGACCCATGCAGGTCCGATGCAAAAAATATTACTGTTTTGTTTGAATTCTTGGTCTTTTTCTTCCAAAACATGCGGTGAATCCTGTCAATACATTGTTATAACGGTTTCGGTTTCCTACTCTGCGATCTGCGATGTCCGACGTTGGCGTTAATCACTAATGAATAATGGTGTAGATATTTCACTAAATAGTCAATCAAAAGTTTAAGTTGACGTTTGTAAACGATATCAATTAACTTCGTCATACGATAAGACGGACTTCAATAAAACATATGCGAGAAGCAGCTAACCAGACGGCATTCGAACGCATGACGGAATCGGATCCGGTATTAACAGATATCAGACCAGCTATCGAGGTCGTTCCCGGTATGTCGCCAATGACTATTCTCACGTCGGGGCCACCCATGCCGTGGACCGAATATTTTGGCGGCCAACGTAATGCGATTATTGGCGCTGCTTTATTTGAAGGTCTTGCCGAAACTCGTGAGGAAGCTATTAGTAAACTTGATTCTGGCACGATTATCGTACGGGGTTGCCATGACTATGGTTGTATTGGCTCACTAGCAGGCGTCTATTCGGCATCTATGAAGGTTTTTGTCGTCGAAAATAGATCTTTTGGAAATCGGGGATTTTGCAATATCTATGAAGGCACTAATCCTCGACGACTTAATTATGGTGTGTATGATGAAGGAGTTCATGAGCGTCTCCTTTATGTTGAAAATGTGATGGCACCAGTCATTGCAAAAGCTGTTAGAAATTCTGGGGGGATTCGATTGCGCCCGATCATGGCTCGTGCACTTCATATGGGTGACGAACTCCACAGTCGTAATACCGCTGCTTCGTTGTTGTTCACAAGAGAGCTGTTTGCACACATGTTGGATCAAGTGAAAAATGATTCCGAGAAAGTATTGCGGACGATTGAGGCTATGACCGAAGACAACTACTTTTTCCTACGATTGTCTATGGCAGCTTGTAAAACTATTGCTGACTCGGCTAAGGATATAGATGGATCAAGTGTCGTCACGGCTATGGCTTTCAACTGTCGTAATTTCGGCGTGCGAATTTCGGGGTTGGGCGATGAATGGATACTGGGACCTCAAGCAGACGTGGAAGCAAAATTGTTTGATGGGCATTCCGAAGACGAAATTACCTGGATGGGAGGCGAGAGCATAATTGCAGAGACGGTGGGGCTGGGAGGGTTTGCGCAGGCGGCAGCTTTCCCACTCCAACAGTATCAAGGGGGCTCCGCTGATGCGATGGTTAAACGAAACTTGGGGCTCTATGACATTACTGTCGGTGAGCACTCAGATTTCCATATCCCCTATCTTGGGTACAGGGGAACTCCGACGGCGATAGATGTCTTTAAAGTTCTGGATACTGGTATCTTGCCTGTGATGGATATCGGAATTGCAGGCCGTGATGGTGGGCAAATCGGTGCCGGGGTTGTAAGTGCGCCAAGGTCGGTTTTTGAGTCAGCGTGTCAAAAATACACTGATCGCTACAAATTATTAAGATAGGGTGTAAGTTTTAAGAACTGATAATCTCTTTAGGTGATTAGTGAGAGTCGTATAATTATTTAACAGAATTAAGGAATAATGTTATGTCGGAATCGAATGATAATGAATTTCGGGGAAACCGGAATTTGGATAATTTGGGGAGAATTTCCCAAACGAAACAAGAAGAAGAGATAGCTCGTTCTCTTGAACTTGGGCTTGAGGCCGCCGCATCAATTAACGACCGAAGTATTTCATTGTTTAGTCGGGGCCAACAACCGGCTTTTGCGGGTATCAACACGTTCATGAAAACCAGGTATTGTGAAGATATTCGAAAAGTTGGAAATTACGAGGCCGCTTTCGTCGGGATTCCATTTGATACAGGAACAACATATAGACCAGGAACGCGTTTTGGCCCGCAAGCTGTACGCCGAATATCTGCAGTTTATGACGGGTATTCTGTTGATGGTGGAGTAGACTTGCCTGAGGAACTCGACCTATGTGACGCGGGAGACATATTTGTGATCCCAGGTAACATTGAAAAGACTTTTGACCAAGTCACTATGGCTGTTTCTCATATTTATACGTCAGGTGCATTCCCAATTTTGTGTGGTGGTGATCATAGTCTTGGTTATCCTAATGTAAGGGGAATTGCACCACATATAGACGGGAATGTTGGAATTATTCATATTGATCGACACATTGATATGCAGGATATGGATATGGACGAGCGTATGCATACAACGCCATGGTTTTGGACAACTAATAATCATGAGTCCATAGAACGAAGTTCATCCCATCATAATCACAGTCATATGCACGATGTTGGTTTGTCAAATTGTCCGCCAAAAAATCTTGTCCAGATGGGAATTGGTGGGTGGTATGGTTCACGACCTGGCTCTAAAGTTGCGAATGAGCGAGGTAGTAGTGTTCTTACTATGACTGATATAGAGACATTAGGAATAAAAGCCGCTGCTGAGCGCGCATTAGAACTTGCATGGAAAGATGCAAAAGCTGTCTACCTGTCATTTGATATTGATTCTATAGATCCCGGGTTCGCTCCTGGTACGGGTACTCCAGAACCCGGTGGATTTTTGCCCCGTGAAGCACTTGAGATGGTGCGCTTGATTGCGCGAGAGGGTCTTTGTGGAATGGAAGTAGTTGAGGTTTCTCCTCCCTATGACGTAAACGACAACACCGCGCAACTAGCGTGTCGAGTAATCCTTGATGTGCTCGGAACTATGGTAGTGGAAGGTAAACTAGGGCATCGAGAGAACGTACTACGAGATATTTAAATACGATACTTTTGTCGACCAAAACACTGGGGGATCGTCTAGCGGTAG
>DODG01000235.1:2630-4975 GCA_003509065.1 Acidobacteriota bacterium | reverse complement strand
AATGTAGGTCACGTCGATTCCCCAAGGTGAACCATCACCCACGGCCGCACGAATTTCATCGGCGGTATCACCGACAACGAATCCAATCGACCGAATGCCCGCTTCGACCAGGGCCTCGATGCCGTAGAATAGAACCGGCTTGTTTGCCACCGGGACTAATTGCTTAGCGCTTGTATAGGTTAAGGGTCGCAGCCTGGTGCCTTTGCCCCCGCTTAAAATTAATCCCTTCATTGCTGTCCAGCTCCACCAAAGATACCGAAAAAGTTTGAAAATGTTCCTAGACCCGCCATGGTAAAAGAAATATTGAATCGGCGATCGACCAAAATTGCATTACGGAAGGTGGAGTACTGGGACAGACCCATAAAATTAAATGACTGATATTCGACCGTGATGCCACAACACTGTGCATTGTAATAGGCAAGGATACGTTGCTGTAGAAATCGTCGCCGTTGCACGTCGTAATTAAAATTATAGACGCCACCGACACGGTTATCGAGAATCTTAAATGTAGTGGCGGAGTTGATAAAGTGAGTTAGGCTATTTCGATTATTGAATCCTGATAACCCTTCGACGAATCGTCGCTGACTCCAACCACCTGTCGTTCTAAACCGGTCACCGAGGGACACTGTTCCGTCCGCACTGATTGTCCGAAAGGCACCGTAGCGCGTATCGTATTCAGTTCTTAATGTGGCGTTCACTTGGTTGGTTGGACTGCCACGGACGATCAGTGATACTGGTGTGAGTTTCGCAGGAGTCGTTCCGTTGAAGCTCGTACTAAATCTTCGATCGTATTGTGTCGCCTGCGCGTCCGTATAGTAATTTTGCAGCATTGCGATGCTGAGCACCTCACGTGCATCACCTTGTGCACGACGACGGGCAAGAAACCGGTTTGTCACCCCATAGCTAATTCTGGTTCTACCGCCCGTGATTGAGTCGATGCCATCAATCTTAAGGATCTCGTCAAAGTTATCAATTGCTGTTGTCCGTTGAAAGGAAAGGCTTGGTTCGATGACATGCTTGAAGCGTTCGGCATAGCTGCTGTTTGGGGTGTCCCAGACCTTCGAAAAGACGGGCCCTGTGAACCGTGAATAAAATTCAAAATAGCGTCGGTCAATCCCTGATTCAATTTGTTCCTTGGATTGGTAATCAAAACTCTTCGTCCAATATGTCCCATGCCAGGACACCGAGGAATTGAGCGTCATGAACTGCCACTTGGTAAAGGGTATCCGCAATGTTGGGTTGATATGGAATCGAGAAGTACTGTGGCTGATTTTCTTTACTTCGGGAATGCCATCCGCGTCGTACTTCTTGGAAAGGCCCTGGCGCAGGACGCTTGCATACTCGCTGAATAATGAAACATAGAGCGGTAAGCCCGGAATGGGTTTTTCTCCGCTCGACACTCTAATGCGAGGGCGGGCACCATTTACAGTGGATTGCGTATCGCCGAAATATGTTTCGGCCCAATCGACGGTAGTACTTGTGTTGAATCCGGCTATTCTGGCTGTAGCATTACCGGCGACTCGACGTGAACGTTGAGACGCCTGGAGAATGTTCGTTTGAAACGTCTGTTGCACTGTTACATCTGAGAAGAAGTCGGCGCGGCCTCGTATCCGAACAGCCGAGCCGATTGACTGAGATACGTTGCCATTGATCTGAAAACTTCGCTTACTTGTACTTGAGAGTGCCTTTGCGGCTGTCGTAGTAGATGCTCCAGGATAGGATACTGCTGGCTGGTTCAGGAAGTAAGTTTGAACAGTGCCCTGCGAACCTGGACTTAAGATGTAACGATATTCAGCACCTAGGCCCTGTCCAGCTACAGAAAAATAGTCATGCATAAGGGTCACATCTTGACTTCGTGAGATGGCCCAGAAGAAGGCGTTGCTCAAAGACCGACCCCGATAGGTCGAAGAGCCAAATCCTGGCATCAGGAATCCTGTTGCTCGGTCGTCTTCCTGAAGCGGATAGTACATTATTGGCAAGTAAAACAATGGAACGCCTTTGACGTTGAGGACCATATTCTTGAGAACTACGTAGTCGCCAAGATTGACTATGATCGAACCCGACGTTAATTCCCAACGAGGTGTCGGTTGTACGCAAGTGGTGAAGCCACCGCGGTTGATCCGATACTTGTCAGGACCTATTTTCTCGATACTCTCACCGTAGAAATAGGCATCAGGTTCTTGAGTGCCAAAGAGACTTCGCTCTACGCGACCACTTATCGAGGCGGTTCCAGTTGCGACGTAGAAGATGCCTGTTTTGGTTTCCGTGTTGAATTCAACACGCTCAGCGGCAATTCGATTCGTAGCGGTAGCATAGACGACGTTACCAGAAGCGATGAGTTCATG
>DODG01000235.1:0-2252 GCA_003509065.1 Acidobacteriota bacterium | reverse complement strand
TCGATCTCAACGGCTCCAATAAGACGGACATGATTCTCTCCGACACGCTCAATGCGGAATTGGCGAGAGTTGTAGCCTGGGAGAGTTTGGGCTTGACTAAAAGTCACGGACAACACCGTGACCGTTAGCAACATCATCAGCCAGCGAGTCATTTGGTGACCACTCTTAGTGGCTGCGCCGAAATGTGTCGAACCCAGCGGCATGATGCCTCAACAAAGTAGCACGTAAATTTAACACGCATCAGTCTGACCAGCAACCAATTGGATGGTATCATCACGAGCCTTGCTCATCAGTCTTTCTGAGTGACCCAATTATCTCTCCGACGACGTAATTGGACCCTGTGATACATGCGGTGTCCGTTCCAATCAGCGCACGGTCAAGGGCTTCTGCAACGGTTGAGCTTGTTTCAACGCTCATGGATGGCACTAAGTGTTTAACTTTTTGAGTCAAGGCGCTCGAAGGAATAGCTCGTTTATGTCGAGTGGCGGTACAGACAAAACGTGTAGCGTATGGAGCAAGAGTTGTAATCATGCCATCGACATCTTTGTCTCGCATCGCCCCAAAGGCAATTGGTAGTCCGCTCGGGTACACTTCACGTATATAGGAGACCAGTGCTGCCATAGCGGAGGGATTATGCGCTGTGTCCAGTAGAATCCGCTTATCTTTACGACCGATGCGGAGGTCTAGTCTTCCGGGCCACACCGTTTCGGATAGTGCACTACAAATAGCACTAGTTGGCACGTCAATTCCAGTTTCAGATAGCTCTTCGAGTAGACGGACGGCTACCACAGCGTTATCTATCTGATGACGTCCACGTAAGGCTAAAGAAATTGGCCCGTATTTATTTTTCGGTGTGGTAAGTGAAAGTTCAGTCAGTCCGTCATCCAGGTGGGCTGTCATCATTACTCCGATGGAGGCTTCGATGCAGTGCGCGTTTCTAGCATGACAGGTTTGCCTTACTTTATTGACGACAACTGGCTTAGCGTCTCCCAGAATGACGATAATGCCTGGTTTGATAATACCGGCTTTCTCGATAGTAATCTGTTGGATTGTATTGCCGAGTTGCTCCTGATGATCTAACTCAATCGATGTGATTACAGCAGCGATTGGTGTCACTATATTCGTAGCGTCAAACCGGCCACCTAACCCCACTTCTAGGACGGCTATCTCGATATTGTTACGACGAAACAATTCAAAAGCTGCAACTGTTATCACTTCAAAAAAGGTAGGCTGAGAATCGAGCTCTTTGCCCAGGATTAAGTCTTCGACACATGTTCGAATTAGTTGAAGGGTGTCAGCTACTTCTGCTTGTAAAACGATACGACCGTTAACCAGAAATCGTTCTTCCAGTGTTTCGAGGTGAGGTGAGGTGTACCGGCCTGTTCGATGTCCAGCTTTTCGGAGCCCCTGCTCGACCATTGCAGTTACCGAACCTTTACCGTTTGTTCCACCAACGATGATCGACCGAAAAGTGCGTTCGGGATGGTCAAGCGCTTCACAAATGACTTGAATATTCTTGAGTCCCAGTTTGACACCAAACCCCTCTAGTTGATGGATGTATTGGTTTATGTCGATTGGGAAATCTAGGTCAGCATTCATTGAGATACATTGCGAGGCGATTGGAGTGTTCGCCTACAGTCCGGTCAACCTAACCGTTGTTTGGTCCGGTTGCGGTTTCTAGAGGATTTGCCGATAAAGTTGATATTGCCGTATCGGTCTCAGTCGTTTGCGAGTCTGCTGGTGTAGGTGGATTTGTTTGCATGAACCGAAGTGCTTTTGAAATCATAGCTTTCAGGTCACGACGATCCACTATAGCGTCGAGCATGCCATGTTCCAGTAAGAATTCGCTGCGTTGGAAACCTTCTGGTAATTTCTGTCGAATCGTTTGCTCAATCACACGTGGTCCAGCGAATCCAATCAGTGCGTGTGGTTCAGCAATATTGAGGTCGCCAAGCATAGCGAAGCTCGCCGTTACTCCACCGGTGGTGGGATCCGTCAACACCGAGATATACGGCAGTTGAGCTTGGTCGAGACATGCTAAAGCAGCACTCACTTTAGCCATTTGCATTAGCGACAAAGTTCCTTCCATCATCCGCGCACCACCCGAACATGAAACAATTACAACCGGTAATTGATTTGCTTGGGCATGCTCGATACCCCTCGTAATCTTTTCGCCCATGACGACACCCATACTGCCGCCAATGAAGCCGTACTCCATTGCAGCAATCACAACGTTCTGTCCATGGAGTTGT
>DODG01000151.1:1763-4805 GCA_003509065.1 Acidobacteriota bacterium | reverse complement strand
CCCAATGACGATCTACCTTGATCATAAATATTGTCACATCAACAACCAGAATCCCCTCGGAAAACATCTCTTTCACTTCTTGGGTGGGACGCGGACAGTCCTGCGGAGCTACCTCTTGCAAGATCTCGTTCGTCCAATGTTTCCGAGTTCACGGTCGCCCGTTCCAATACAAAACGGAAGCGTTCGGACTTTAGGTGGCGTCTGATGACGGTGCGGCCTTGGTGCGCTGCTTTAAGATCTCGTCAATGAGGAACAAGTCAGTCAAGAGAGCGCGAAGATGAATAGAAGCATTCAGGTTGTCGATCAGTTGTGAACTAATAGAAGGCTGTGCCATCGCAAGCTGGATGGCTGCTTGTGCGTCGCTAGCATCGCGTTCAAGCACGACGATGAATCTCTCGTAACAGTCTGCCGGCTCCACGGCCGAATCGTCCACCAACTTCCGAAAGACATCCCCAAGGCCTGTCATTGCTTTATCACTACGCTGCAGATAGTCACGCAACTGACCACCACTCTCTGAACCAGAATCACCCGAGAGTCCTTGCGCCGCATACGCGAGCATGAATTCGTAGCTTTCTTCGATAGCGTTGCAGCGATCCTGCAACTGATCTTGCACCGCTTTCGTCACGCTTAACCTACCGAGATTCTGGCGCCTGGGTCGAAGGCGCATTGTTGGACTGCGATTCGGGATGCTGTGTTGGGTTCCACTGGTTCGGATCGTGATGTTCGACGAAATGGTCACGACCAATCCAACCATTAATCATCGACCAAGTCAGAAAACGCTTTTCAGGCCTCAGTCCAAAATAGATGTGCGCGATGATTAACGTTACGAGTGAAACTGCTGAGAGTCCGTGGAGTACGTAAATCATTCCCCAGGTTTGTGGCGTAAACAAATAGGGATCACGTGCCCAGAGTGGAGTTTCAATCCGGAACATCATTAATATTCCAGTACAGATCACCATACCGCCAGTAACAAGGATTGCGTGGTGGTACAGTCGATTTTCTAGTGGGTACTTCGCATGCTTTCTTGGTGCCGGAGCAGTCTGCCCGAGACTGCGTTTAAACCTGTTTATTGCTTCGGTTATATCACGCCCGCTAATCCACATCGTCCACAGATCCATCCAGAATGTCGAATGAATGATATGAAAAACAATCGACAGGGTGAGCACTACACCTGCAACCCAATGTATGGTCACCCAAGCGAATTGAACACCGATTACTGGCAAGAATCCAGTAAACAGAAGCACCAACATAGTCGCAGCCATCACCCAGTGAAAGAGCCTGGAAGCAAGAGAGTGGCGCGCGACGCGCTCCGGGACATTCGCGGTCTGAATCGAATCCGACTCCTGGTCGAAGAGTCCGTACTTTCGCTTAGGCGCAAACCAAGCCAAATACATGGAGTGTGCAATCACAAACAGAATGCCTGATCCTGCTGCTAAATAGAGGAGGTTCCAGGAAATCCGGATTAACACTTCCTGTCCCCAGGGGTCACTGCCCCACGAAAGGAACTCCATCTACACCTCCGCTCGCTGAATCGACCGCTTAACTAGATTACGCATCAATGGAATCTTGTACGCGTTATGCCGTAAAGGTTTCGCACCCCTCACGGCCAACTCCGCAACTCGTTCGGCAGTCGTGTCATCGAGTGACTCACCGCGAACGGCGTTTTCAACTGCCGTCATACGAAGAGGTCGAGGTGCGACGCCATTAACCGCAATACGGGCTTCTTCAATTATGCCGTTGTTGGCTAGAATAGCCGACGCAACATTGACGAGGGGAAAGTCCCATACTTGACGGTCACGTACCTTCTCAAAATAAAAGTGAGCTCCGGCAAACGTGGCTGGAACACGAATTGTTGTCAATAAATCACCAGGCTGCAGAACACTCATTCTAGTGATGTCCGTACTGGGACCGATGAAAAACTCTTCTGCACTTACAACTCGCTCACCGCTGCTCGACTGGATTACCATCTGCGCATCCAGCGCAATGAGGGCTGGCGCAGTATCCGACGGGTTAACTGCGACGCAACGGTCCGCTTCAAGGATCGCGTGTTCACGATTCATTGAAGCCGGTGTGTCTGCATAACAAATGTTGCCACCGGCGCGATAACAGGTCCAGCCATCACGGTAATACCAACACCGCGTGTCTTGATTCAAGTTTCCACCGATTGTGCCTTGGTTGCGAATCTGCGGTGATGCCACAAGCTCTGCCGCTTCAACCAGAAGGCTGTAGTTTTCTACAATCTCAGGATGGGCTACAATCTCAGACAAAGGCGTCATAGCACCGATCTCAAGGCCATCGTTGGTGGTCCGTACACCTCTCAAAGATGCGATACCACCAAGATCCACGACCACACTAGGTCGCAAAATACGATCCTTGAACCAGTCGAAGGAATCCAGGCCTCCAGCTAGCACCCACGCATCCTCTCGATGCTCGTCGAGTAAAGCGACAGCGTCGTCTACACTCGTGGGTTGAAACAGTTCAAACGCCGCCATCATGTCGCGAATAACGGCCATGATGTAACCTCCTCGTTAAGTGTCGCTCAAATCAACGAGACTTAATATCTCGTCATTATTGGCAAACCAGTTGGCACTTCTAAGTATTCCGCGCGTACTCCGCAGCCCGCTCCATCGCTGTCAAAATCTTGTCGTAATCAGCGCATCTGCACAAATTTCCAGAGAGCCCATGCGCTAACTCTGCGCGAGTCGGATTTGGATTCGTTTTCAGGAATCCCGTCGCAGTCATTACAAAGCCAGACATGCAAAAAGCACATTGAAAACCTTGTTCGTCGACAACAGCCTGCTGCACAGGGCTTAACGTGCCATCCTCACCGGCAAGACCTTCAATTGTCTCCACACGCCGACCACGCACTGAATGGGTCAAAATCGAACACGAATAGTGCGGCACGTCATCGATAAGCACTGTACAAGCTCCGCATTCAGCACGGTCACAACCCAGTTTGGTGCCGGTCAAACCCAACTTGTAACGCAGGGTCATCGCTAGCGTTTCCTGTTTCATGATGTCTACACGCCGTTGCTGGCCGTT
>DODG01000151.1:926-1370 GCA_003509065.1 Acidobacteriota bacterium | reverse complement strand
CCCCGGAACACATAGCCAGCCGAGGAAACAACCGCTCCTGCAGCAACGACACCTTTAATGAAGTTTCTCCTCGAAACTCCTTTGTCGATAGCATCAATGATGTCGATGTCAGCCATGGATTTGGATCGCCTTTCTTTACAGCCGAAACTTCAAACTCAAATCAGACTCAGTCACACACGTGCCGGATCATACTATGTACGCCCGTCAGCACAAAAGCCCTATTGTCCCTATAAAGAACGAAAAGGATGCTGAGACCGGATCTCATTACTAACTTTTCAATGGAACTCAGACATCATTCCTGACCGATTCAAAGAGGCGGACTCGACGAAGGACCAAGTCAAGAAAATACAGTAAAAGCGCAATTACAGCGAGGTAGGGCCAAAGTTGTACTTTGCGGACGACACTCTCGTTCTTGTTGAATAATTGCTCAAACGTGGGCGTAAA
>DODG01000151.1:0-534 GCA_003509065.1 Acidobacteriota bacterium | reverse complement strand
CCTGGGTATGTGGACAGCAGGGAACGACGATTCAGCAAACCATCTGCACTATGCACTGTGAAGGCGTAGTCGCCCACATCACTCAGTGGCACTATTCCTTCAAACGAATTGGCATTCACTCGGTCCAATGCTACCCGCGTAATTCGTGAATCCGGATGAACCATGCTTACCTCAAAATCTAAAAGTCCGGAATTTGCTGACAAACCATTTGATTCGTCAATCCTAATACGCGCGCGGTCCCGTTCCCGCCAAACATGGAAGGCCCGATTCTTGTCCTGAGAGCTACGCATCGCTTCACGAACAACTTGTACCCAAAATTGTCCATACCCAGACCAGTTCAGCCATTCGGTGGCCCAGCGATTTTTTAAATCAGAAGTGAATGCAAGAGTTTGGCCAAGTCCAAACTGCCACCTCGCAAGAATCGGATCATCTTCGGCTGACATTAACAGAGCCTCGGAAGTGTCCTTTAGTTGTGTACTTAGATAACCTCGTAGCGGTGGCGCCTCGCTGAAATCGATCCCTTTAAACATTTCT
>DODG01000396.1 GCA_003509065.1 Acidobacteriota bacterium | reverse complement strand
GGTGGAGCACTAGCAGCCGACTCTTTAGTTCCTGCTCCCGTAGCAGACTTGTAATCTCCCGCCGGTCGTCTACGACCACGCCGCCGCCGCCGTCTCTGAGGTTCGGGTTTGGTTTCGGCTGAATCCTGTTTCTTCTCGACTGATTCCGCATCATCGAGTCGACTAGCGGCTTTGGAATCTCGACGTCCTGTCCCAGGTCGGTACGCCACCACATTTTCGAGTGCTTGTTCTCGACGTTCATTAAAATCTAAGCGGCTGTTTAATGAAACAACCAGCATTTTAAGATTTTTTACCTCAATACCCAGCTTGGTGATTTCTACGACGAGGTTGTTGAGTAGTTCGTAGTTAAGCAACTCATTCTGGTGGCGAGATTGATTAATTTTCTCCTGGATGTGTAACGCATTGACAATTGGATTTAACCTCAGTAAACGGGTCAAAATCTTCCGGACCAGCGTGAGAAATCGACCAAAGAATCCTCTAGACAAGGAAGCTTGTGTTTGCTCCTCGAATTCGCCCAGTAAGTGTTTTGCGGCTGGGCGGCTGCGCTTATAGTGTTCGCGCAAGTCCGAGCGTATGTTGTTGGCATCCAGAAATGTTTCAAGTTTAACGGTCGCCAGTTCTTGGATCTGCTCTTCCGTATAGTCGACGCCGCGTTTGTCACTGATGCGGGTCTTGATATGCCGCATGATTTCTTCGACGTCGACTGAGGGTGCGCGTATTGAGAAGTCAGACATAAGCTAACCTGTCATTGTAATGAAATCATCCCAATCACGTGAGATGAATAGTTGTGCCATTGCCTAGTCATATTGTTATGGGACGGTAAACGATCAATATCACGGTTATCGCCCATAGTGTTACACATGCCAACAGAGGTCGATCGGACAGTAAAAGTTCGGTCGGGTTACCTCCACCAGCTTTTTGATGCACTAAGTATAGATATCTGAAAATTCCATATAAAGGAAATGGAATCGTAAGACCGAGCCAAGGTGTACCAAAGCGAGTTGCTACTTCAGGGCTAATTGAATAAAAACTATAAGTAATCAGCGTGGACGCAGTCACGACAGCAATCATTTGATCGAGTAGATATGGGCTGTACTCGCCAAGAATCGGGCGATGTTCGTCTGCATTGTCGGCGAGGCCAATCAGTTCCTGCCGTCGCTTACTGAGCGCTAGAAAGAGGGCCAGTAAACTGGTGCAAATCAATAGCCAAGCGCTGATTGGGACATCAATAGCGGCACCACCTGCAACAGCACGTAGGACAAAGCCAGTTGCAATAGTCATTACATCAATTACCACAATATGTTTTAAAAGAACCGAATACAGAATTAACAGTCCGGCATAAGCTGTTCCTACTATTCCAAGGTACGGACTAATTTGGAACGCTAATCCTAACGCTACAGCATCAAGGAAAACGGCAACACCGACCGCGAGTGTAGGTGATATTAGCCCTGCGGCTATTGGACGTCGTGATTTGTGAGGGTGGCTTCGATCACCACCACGGTCAGTTACATCGTTAATTAAGTACACAGCGCCAGACAACGCGCAGAAAATTATAAATGCCTTAATAGCTAAGATGACCGCTTGGAGGTCGAAGAGGCGCTGTCCAAATAACAACGCAGCGAACACAAGCAGATTCTTAGTCCATTGATCTGGACGAAGCGCAATCAGTAAATTGATGACTGTTGACCGGTCGGACGCCTGCTTAGGAGGGCTACTCAACCTTAACGTCCTAGTTCAGTTAGTACATTTCGTTCACAAGCTGCATGTACAAAACATTTATCACTTAATTTTAGTCGGTTTCTCGTCGCTGCTTCTTGAGCGTACGTTTGCGCGCTAGTGCCTGTTTCGCACGACGCTTGTCACCAGGTTTCAGATAGAAAGAGTGTTTCTTGATATCTTTGATGATATCTTCCTGCTGGACTCTTCTCTTAAATCGACGAAGTGCGCTTTCGATAGACTCTCCGTCTTGGATCCTGACTTCGGCCAACCTTTCTCCACCTCCTCACGACAACCGGTCCACTCTAAATAGCACCAAATTTACAGGTGCCGAATATGCTAGGCTACCACAGGTCGATGACGAAAAAAATGGCTTAATTTTCATAAGTAATTATTAATCAACTAGATAGAGAATATTAATGAAGGTTTTGGTCCTCGGGAGCGGTGCCCGTGAGCACGCACTTGTCTGGAAACTAGCTCAGGAACACCCTCCTGGAAGTGTCATTTGTGCTCCTGGAAATCCTGGAATTGCCAAGGTTGGACGCTGCATTCCTGTGGATATCGCTAATCTTGAGGCTGTTCGCTCATTGGCTGTAAGGGAGTCTATTGATTTGACGATAGTGGGTCCTGAAATGCCTCTCGCCTTGGGAATTGTCGATATGTTCGCTAAGGCTGGTTTGGCAATCTTTGGACCTACCCGCGCCGCAGCTCAACTTGAATCGAGCAAGGCTTTTGCGAAAGAATTTATGGCTGCACGCAGTATTCCGACGGCTCAATATCAGGTGTACTCGGATGCTCCAACAGCCATTAAAGCGGCTCGCGAAGGACGATTTGGCTTTCCTGTTGTGCTGAAAGCGGATGGTCTGGCTGGTGGTAAAGGTGTCATTATCGCACCTGACGGTGAAACTGCTGAGCAGGCTGTTCGAAGCATGCTCATCGAACGCCGATTCGGTGATGCTGGTATCCAGATAGTAATGGAAGAGTACATGGAGGGCGTAGAGGCGTCTTTTTTCGCCATCTGTGATGGTCGTACCGCTTGGGCCTTACCTGTGTCACAAGATCATAAGCGGATTTTCGATAATGACCGTGGACCTAATACTGGAGGGATGGGTGCATTTGCACCTTCGCCATGCGTGACGCCTAGTTTAAAGAATCGCATCTTTGGTGAAATCATTGAGCCAGTGCTTAATGGACTTTCTGAAGCGGGCACGCCCTATCGCGGTCTACTCTATGTGGGCCTGATGCTAACGTCGACTGGACCAAAAGTGGTTGAGTTCAACGTACGTTTTGGCGACCCTGAAACCCAGGCAGTTTTGCCTATGATAACTGGAGAATTGACGCCAATCTTGCTGGCAGCTGCAAACGGTGAAATGGGGACACCGAAGTGCGCCGTTAGCACGTGGCCGCATGTAGCTGTTGTTGCGGCCTCTCAAGGATACCCAGGTTCCCATGAGACGGGGTTTACAATAGGAGGTCTTGAAAACGTTGAGCAAATGTCAGACGTTATAGTGTTTCACGCAGGAACAGAGCAGGTTGGAGACCAGATTAAAACTGCTGGGGGACGTGTTTTAAGTGTGGTCGGTCGAGGTGAGACGTTCGATGTGGCAATTGCTAAGGCCTATGAAGCGATTGACCAAATTACATTCACGGGTAAGCATGTGAGGCGAGACATCGGTAAAAAAGCCTTGTCCAAGTCTCAAACAAGCTAGGTTATGAGGGGGTGGCATGAGTGACTGTCAAGTACTAATTCTCATGGGTTCTGATTCCGATGCGCCGATTATGAAATCAGCCGTCGATATGTTGGATCAATTTGGGATTTCTAACGAGATGACTGTTGCGTCAGCTCACCGTTCCCCAGCACGTGTTTTACGTCTGGTCGAGGAAGCTGACGGCCGTGGCGTGCAAGTGTTCATCGTCGGTGCAGGTGCTGCAGCGCATTTGGCCGGTGTGGTGGCTGCACACACCACAAAACCAGTCATTGGAGTACCAATCGATGCAACTGCACTGAGTGGCATGGACGCGCTCCTAGCAACGGTCCAGATGCCACCTGGTGTGCCAGTTGCGACAATGGCCATTGGGAAAGCTGGTGCTACTAATGCTGCCGTGATGACCGCGCAAATCTTGGCGGTCAGTGATCCTGCTGTTGCTGACAAACTCAAGGATTATAAACACTTGCTTGTTGAAAAGGTGGAGCGGGCGGCGGAACGTTTAGGCACATGATTTAGAGGGCTGAATTAGTTATTAAGCCCTTTAATGAGACCCTTAGGTTGTTGAAGAGGTCTCTGTTGCTCATTTTCGAGCATTAGTTGTCCGCACGCTGCGCGTATGTCATGCCCACGGCTTTTTCTTACAGATACTGTAAGTTGGTGCCGAGCTAGAATCTTGCCGAAACGGTTGATTCTTTCCTGTGAGGGTCTTTCAAAGGGAATGCCAGATGCAGTGTTCAGAGGGATCACGTTCACTTTAGCCTTCATTCCTGACAGTATTTTCACCAGCCGTCTTGCATCATCCTCTGAGTCATTGACATTTTTGATAAGTACATACTCGAATGTAATCCGACTGCGACGTTTAAGTGGGAAACTTTGACATGCCGCAATGAGTTCCCTGAGTCCGTATTTTCGATTGATTGGCACGAGTTGATTGCGTTGGGCTTCTGTCGTGCCATGCAATGAAACAGCGAGATTGGGCATGGTAGGCTCCGACGCCAATCGTTTTAATGCGGGCAGCACACCCACAGTTGAGAGTGTTATGCGTCGTAATGGAACTGCCTGGCCGTAAGAACATGTCAGCATTCGTAAAGCTTGCATAGTGTTGTCATAGTTGTGTAGAGGTTCACCCATTCCCATTAAAACGATATTAAACGGTTGCTCAAATAGGTCCAGTTCCCGAGTCAACACTCGCACCTGACCCACGATTTCGCCAGCTGAGAGATTTCGAATAATACCCATCTTTCCAGTGAGGCAGAACGTGCACTGCATGGCGCAACCCACTTGAGTGGACAAGCAGAAAGTTTTTCGCGGCGTTTCCGGGATGAAAACCGATTCGATTTGGTGGTCATCGGTCAGTTGTAAGGCAAATTTAATGGTGCCATCACTGGATGTTTGCCGTTCGGTGATGACTGGTGTTGATACTTTGAATCGAGACGCCAAATCATTCTGCAGTTGACGAGATAGATTGGTCATTCCATCGAATGCAGTTACTCCACGCCTGTGAATCCAGTGATAAATCTGACGAGCACGGTACGTCTCAATGTTGAGTGTTTTGAGAGAACTCTCAAGATTTGCTAATTCAAGGTCGGTGACGTCGATCCGAGCTTCCACGGCAGGCTCCAAGCAATTGCGAACCAGCGTGTCCGCGCAAATAGTCTAGCATGAGGGTCTTGGTTCATTACTGGCCGCCACCGTGTTCTCCTAGGAGGTTTTATGGAATGGATCCTACTTGCTGATGCTTCATTTGCGTGATAATATTAGGTGTTCGTGTCGAAGTCGTAATCCTATATTTATCAATAGTTTGCGATGTCTTTCGTCTGACGACACAAACATAGTGTCTTCCACAACCGATGATTATCCGCGAGGTTTTTGACAACGGGTTGTCTCTTTTAACAGAGGCAATGCCGGATGTCCGATCGGTCAGTATTGGGGTCTGGCTCTCGCGAGGGTCACGACACGACAAAGTGGAAGAACGCGGCATGGCACATTTTATTGAGCACATGCTGTTTAAAGGCACTAAAACCCGGTCAGCTGAGGACATTGCCCAAGCAATAGATTCACTTGGTGGCCAGTTAGATGCCTTCACGGCGAAGGAATGTGCGAGCTATCATGTCAGAGTGCTTGACGAGCACCTGTCGGATGCTCTCGCAGTTCTCTCAGACGTCGTACTAAACCCTGCCTTCCAGCCGGATGAAATCGCGCGCGAGAAGAAAGTGATTCTCGAAGAAATCAAGATGGTTGAAGATACACCGGATGATTTTGTGCACGAATTATTTACCCAACACTTCTGGGAAGGTCATTCACTTGGGCTTCCCATTTTAGGGTCACCTGACAGCATCAGTTCGTTTACCGCCACACAAATTCAAGATTTTTTTAAGAGATCGTATGTAGCTTCCAACGTTATTGTGTCGGCAGCTGGTAATCTAGAGCACGTTCGCCTTCGCGATCTTATCCATGCGGCGTTCGGGGGACTGGAAACCAGTGGTGAGCTGGTTCACTGGTCTGCACCAGAGGCAACGCCAGGACTGCAGTTACACAACAAGGATCTAGAGCAGAGTCACCTCTGTGTCGGGGTACCAGCGTATCCACAGGCTCATGACGATCGCTATGTGTGTTACGTCCTAAATACGATCCTTGGCGGTTCTATGAGTTCCCGACTATTCCAAAACATTCGTGAAAAGCGCGGATTAGCTTACACCGTCTTTAGTGGTCTCAACGCCTATCGTGATACTGGATCTTTAACAATCTATGCCGGTTGTGCAACCGAAGCGGTGAATGAGGTTCTCGACCTAATCGTTCAAGAAGTACGTGAAATTGCCGATGTCACGGTGCCAAGTGAGGAATTGCGGCGTGCGAAGGATCACCTGAAAGGTAGCCTGATGTTGTCACTGGAGAGCACTAGCAGCCGTATGTCTAACCTTGCATACCAAGAGATGTGTTTTGGGCGTCAGTTCAGTCTGGATGAAACACTCAGTGGCATTGATCGAGTAACAGTGCAAGATGTTCAGCGAGTCGCCCTTGATTTGTTTAAAGACGAGTCACTGTCTATAACAATCCTTGGCCGAACCGATGGTTTGAATGTCTCAGCGAATCGGTTAAGTGCTAAGGCGATGATGCCGTCTGAATGATGCTGTGGCGGATCTAAGATCGGGTGTTTGTTAATGTTTATAAAGGAAGGGGTCGTTCCATCGCTGTTCTCTTGACGGTTCTCGGGAGTGGGAGCAGCGGAAACGCAACGCTCATCTCATATCAGGATGAGCATGTGTTACTGGACGCCGGGTTAAGCTACAGAGCTCTACAGGAGCGCCTTGGGGCGCTCAATGTTGCGGTCGAAGCGATTACGGCAATTTTTGTAACCCACGCCCACGGTGATCATGTGCGGAGCGCAGCCTCGGTTTCTCGTCGCCATGGAGTGCCCGTGTATACAACTACAGGTGCTAGGAAGGCATGGGGCACCCCTGCAGAGCAAATCGAACACTGGAAACCGCTAACCGCAGGTAAGCGGACGTCACGTGGCGCTTTATCTTTCCTTCCATTCACCGTACCGCATGACGCGAATGAGACCTTGGCTTTCCGGATTGATACACCAGAAGGCGCGATTGGGTTTGCGACCGATATTGGATGCGTCACCAGTGAATTGGTGTCGCGATTTCAGGATTGCCGTGTATTGGTTATTGAGTCTAACCACTCGGTTGAGTTGCTGCGTATAAGTCCCTATGGCGCAAGTCTTCGTACTCGGATCGGGAGCGACCAAGGGCACCTGTCAAATGAAGCCTTAGCTGCATTTTGCGCAGAACATTTAGGTGAGTCGGTGCAGTGCGTAGTCTTGAGTCATTTAAGCCGCGTTAATAACACGCCGGAAATTGCTGAAATGACTTGTCGTGAGGCGTTAGATCAACGCGGACGTACCGACGTCCAAGTCCTGGTTACCGAGCAAAAGCGGGCTGCGGAGACCATCGATATGTCAACTTTGCCTCTACCCACAGAAATCTCAAAAAAACCAAACGTTAGTGGTCAGCACGTGCTGCCATTTATGTAAGCTGGAAGACTCTATTCATGGCTATAAAGAAAGAAATATCTTCATGATTCCTCGTTACACGAACCCCAAGATGGGCGCCATTTGGAGTGACCAACGCCGCTATGAAACCTGGTTGCATGTTGAAATCGCAGCTGCGGATGCAATGGCTGCTGCAGGTCTGATCCCGACTGAAGCCGCTCAAGATATTCGCGAGCGAGCTGCTGTTGATGCTGACCGCGTTCACGAAATAGAATCGACAACTCAACATGATGTCATCGCGTTTACTACGGCAGTCGCAGAACATGTTGGTCCGTCAGCACGCTGGCTTCATTTTGGATTGACCTCGTCTGATGTGCTGGATACCGCGCAGGCTCTCCAGATGCGAGAAGCGTGCGATTTAATTCTTGAGGGCGTCGATAATCTTGCTGAGGCAGTGCAGCGCCGTGCGGAGGAGCATCGAAATACTCCCATGATTGGACGGACACACGGTGTTCATGCGGAACCGATGACCTTTGGTCTTAAGTTGGCGTTATGGCATGCAGAGCTCCAACGTCATCGCGTGCGACTTGTCGATGTGCGGGAGACAATTAGCGTCGGAAAGATTTCTGGTGCTGTTGGAACTTATGCTCACCTCGATCCATCCATTGAGGAGCAAGTTTGTAAGACACTCGGACTACAGTCGGCAACGATTGCCTCACAAGTTATTCAACGCGATCGGCATGCAGATTTGCTGAGTCGGTTAGCAATTTTGGCAGCATCGCTCGAAAAATTTGCAGTGGAGATTCGCGGACTGCAGAAAACTGAGATCGGTGAGGTTGAAGAACCGTTTGGTAAGGGGCAAAAGGGCTCCTCCGCGATGCCACACAAACGAAATCCGATTGGGTGTGAACAGCTTACAGGCCTTGCGCGACTGGTCCGGGCCAATGCGATGGCTGCCTTTGAAAATGTGGCGTTGTGGCACGAACGTGACATCTCGCATTCTTCAGTAGAGCGCGTAATTTTGCCCGACAGTTTTATAGCTGTGGACCACATGCTGCGTCGGTTCACACGCATTGTTTCTGGGTTGGTGGTGCATGTGGATCGCATGCGAGAGAATTTAGCACTGTCCCGCGGAGTTGTTTTTTCAGGAACCGTTTTATTGGAGTTAGCACGCCGTGGTGTCTCGCGTGAACAGGCGTATGAATGGGTGCAACGGAATGCGATGCGATCATTTGATGAACACAAAGAATTCAAGGTCTTATTGAAGGAAGATGCTGACGTCTCTAAGGTATTATCGCCAGAGGAACTTGAAGCTGCATTCGACATCGACACTCAATTGCGCCACCGTGACAAGATTTTTGAGCGAGTTTTTGGATAACTAGATGCAAGACCAAAAGATGCACGCGTTTTGGTTGGAATTGGTCGATTGCCATTGAAACAATTACGACAAGGATAAGTATTGTGAAAGCACGGGTATTCGTCACCTTAAAGCCATCGGTGTTTGACCCGCAGGGCCAGACGATTGCCGATGCTCTGCATGCGATGGGCTACAACGGAATACAGGATGTTCGACAAGGGAAGTACTTTGAACTGGATATCGAAGCGAGCTCTCTTGACCAAGCCCAAGCTATGGCAGCGGAGGTGGCTGATAAATTGCTTGCCAACACCGTTATCGAAAGTTTCCGTGTCGAGGTCGATCCATTGTGAAATTTGCCGTAATCGTCTTCCCTGGCTCAAATTGCGATCATGACGCCCACCACGCTATTAGCAAGGTGTTGGGCGCTCAAGCCGAGTTCGTGTGGCACAAAAATAAAGAGCTCAATGAGGCGGACGTCGTGATTTTGCCAGGAGGATTTTCTTACGGGGATTATCTGCGGACCGGGGCCATTGCTGGATTCTCGCCGATTATGACATCGGTGATTAAATTCGCGAAGAGGGGTGGCCCGGTTCTTGGCATCTGCAATGGTTTTCAGATATTGCTGGAAGTTGGATTACTTGAGGGAGCCATGCTTCGGAATCGGAGTGTCAAGTTTCAATGCGAACAGGTGCATATACGTGTTGAGCAGGTTGATACACCCTTTACCTGTAGGGCGAAGCCAGGACACATCTTGAAAATGCCGATTGCGCATGGCGAGGGTAATTACTATGCGACACCTGCAGTTTTGAGCGACCTTGAGGCGAATCGTCAGATAGTGTTTCGTTATTGTGATGCGGATGGACAAGTAGTTGATACGAAAAACCCCAACGGTTCGGTGAACGCAATTGCTGGTTTGTGTAATCCAAATCGAAATGTAGTGGCCCTAATGCCTCATCCTGAGCGAGCTTGTGAGTCGATGTTGGGTAGTGCCGACGGACTGGTTTTGTTCGAGTCTGTAGTAATGGCTCTGGGTAGGGATGGCATGTTGAAGACGGGATAATGGATCAACAAACACTTCAGCAGCACGGTTTGAGTCCGGAAGAATACAAGAAAATTCTTGGTATTCTGGGACGCACACCATCGTTAACAGAGCTCGGAATTTTTTCCGTGATGTGGTCTGAGCATTGTAGTTATAAGAGTTCCCGCGTACATCTACGGACCTTACCAACGACTGGTCCGCGT
>DODG01000265.1 GCA_003509065.1 Acidobacteriota bacterium | reverse complement strand
TTATTAGTTGATTTCTAGATTTTTTGTCCTGTTGGCCTGAGTAGCACAAGTAGCAACTTGCTGGCTTAACGCCATGATCAAGGCCAAAACGAACGACACCCCAAGTTTAGTGTGCCCTGCTTGTTAGCAAGTGCACACCAAACCACACGGGGCTTAGAAACCTGCAACGAAGATTGAGGAACGCTACCCTACTAATATGGTCGGGCAGGAGGCATTATTCTGCCCCACAGAGCCACCATGAAGATAGCGACCGCCATACCCTGGATACCAGTAGCGAGATCGCCAAGTACATGGTTAACCCAATGCCCAATCATCGGTATTTCATTCAAGCTACCAGCAATGGTTGGCAGCGCAATTGCCACCAGATAAATAACCATCCGCTGCGTCACTTGTCCTGCATCTTCGCTCATCGCTCCTGCTACGAGGCCTAAAACAACAAGGACAAGGCCCCAATAAGCGAAGGGGATTTGTTCAATGTTTGCCAAGATTGCAGTAACAACAAGGAGAATAGTCAGTATTCGAGAGGTGCTCATTGGTCTCCTCCGTTTGTTAACAAAAACTCCAGAAAACTCACGAAACGAACCGCCGAGAACTAAACTGCGTCAATTAAGCACAGAAGTGAACCACATGTCTACAATTATCTACATCTAGTATGATGTTTCTTCTCTAGTCCTACAGATTGTGTTCTAGTTTCATCATTCTGACGGGAAAATACCAACTTTAAAGAGAAATAAAAGCGAAGATAGATAAAAATGGAAATTATTCGGGATCTTTCCTAAGCTTGGTTATTGAATGGTTGCCCATCCTCTAGATGTTGAATCAAACCAGCAATTAGTGCGGCACGCCAAGGAAGCTGATCAATTAAGACATGCTCGTGCAGCGCGTGGGCTCCTTGACCGACCGCCCCAAGGCCATCGAGGGTTGGGATTCCATGAGCAGCTGTTAGGTTTCCGTCCGAGCCACCACCAGTGCCACCCTCCGAGAGTTCGCGACCCAGACTAACGGCTACACGTTGAGCCATCTCATACAAACGAATCACGGAAGCACTTCGTTCTAGGGGAGGGCGGAAGCTTCCTGAGACCTTGACAGTCGTGCCGGCAAGCTTCGACTCAAGCCTGCACATGAAATCCTGAACCTGTGATGCATCGGTTTGGGTAGGAACCCGGATGTCAATAGAAGCACGCGCTTCATCCGCGACCACATTCGATCGACTACCCCCTTGTATCAGGCCAACATTAACTGAAATTCCTCGATCGTTATCCTCCAACGATTGAAGTTCGATAACCTGCCTAGCAATTTCATGGATGGCACTCGACCCGTTACCTGGCTCTATACCAGCATGTGCTGCAACTCCCGTGACAATCATTTCGAACTGACCGCACCCTTTTCGACTAGTCTTTAATGCCCCATTCGGTAATGACGGTTCCATTACAAACACCGCTTCACTACGGTCAGCATGATCAAGGATGGCCTGACGGGATGTCTCGCTCCCAATTTCCTCATCCGTGGTCCACAACATCACAATCCGTCGACCTATCGAGGTGACATTTTTGTGCAACGCCCGCACGGCTAGCATAGACAGGGCAATGCCAGCTTTCATGTCATAGACACCAGGCCCAAACAAACATCCATCAGCGTGCCGAATGGGCATCCGTTCCAGTTGTCCTATAGGCCAGACGGTGTCGAAGTGCCCCAAGAGGAGCACCTGTGAACGGCCTTCTCCAAATTCTGCTACCAGGTGATTCCCGACATCTGATTGAGGGATCTGACTGACCTTCGCTCCAATCTCACAAAGGCGATCGTGTAACTCAACGCCACATCGATCAACAGCTCTTTTGTCCGTCGAGGGAGATTCAAGAAGTGTTAAAGCCTCAATTGTCTCTAAAAGCCACTGTACCTGCGATTCGCAAAACCTTAGATGATTCTTGACGTCATCATCATATGTTGTCATTCATATCTCCGTTCGGCTTGCGTCTGGTTCAAAGTCGCCCGATAATATTAACTTGTGGAAACGCATACCTGTACCACAGTTTTGGTAGTCCTAACTGGCGTGGTAACCATCGCCATGCAGCCTATCCCTCGACCATTTCCTCGACCTGGGAACACAATAACGGATACCTCTCTGGAGGAACCACAGGTACAAGCTCCATTAGACGAGACGCTCGCATCATCAACTAGTGACATACCATCCGAGGCAACACTCGGATTTCCCATTTATCCCAATGCAAATTATCTCAGATCGTACGATGCTGGTCGCGGGCAAAGCTATTACCTGTTTGGAACTAATGCCACGTACGAGGAGATGGTCAACTATTATTCAATTGTACTCAAGGAGCGAGGCAACCGAGTCTTCGAGGCACCACAAGTGCACATGTTTGAAGTGGGTCGTTTCAGAGAAGATCGCATGGCGTTCCCTCCAGGTATCACGATAAAAGATTTCAGGTGGAACGGCTCTCTGGGCTACGCGAACCCTAACCGACAATCCGAGGGTCCGAGTCACTACATTACCGTGATTCAAATCGTGCCAAATCCAACAACATCAACGCCGTAATGAAACATAACGTCGCAGGTTAAGGCTTGGCCACGTAGAGTTCCGATTGCTCCTTGAACTCCTCTGATTTTTCGTTCATCCCCGCCTGAAAGACGTTGGTATCGTCAACGCCTCTCGATTTAGCAAATTCTCGAACCTGTTGAGTGAGCTCCATGCTGCAGAACTTAGGGCCACACATCGAACAAAAATGTGCAACCTTCGCACCCTCAGCCGGCAGTGTTTCATCATGGTAGGCACGAGCTGTTACTGGGTCGAGAGCTAGATTAAACTGGTCTTCCCATCGAAATTCAAATCGAGCTTTTGAAAGGGCGTCGTCCCAAGCTCGAGCATGGGGATGCCTTTTCGCTAAATCAGCTGCGTGGGCCGCAATCTTATAAGCTATAACGCCAGCTTTAACGTCATCACGATTCGGTAATCCAAGGTGCTCCTTAGGTGTAACGTAACAAAGCATTGCGGTTCCGTACCAGCCGATCATCGCTGCACCGATGGCTGATGTCAGATGATCGTACCCTGGAGCAATGTCAGTAGTCAGAGGACCAAGCGTGTAGAAAGGAGCCTCATCACACCAGGCGAGCTGATTCTGCATGTTCTCCTTTATAAGATCCATTGGTACGTGCCCAGGGCCCTCATTCATCACCTGAACATCGTACTCCCATGCAATCCGCGTCAACTCACCCTGCACCTTTAGCTCTGCAAACTGTGCCTCATCATTCGCATCGGCAACAGATCCAGGACGCAGTCCATCACCCAAGGAAAATGCAACGTCGTAGGTGCTGAGGATTTCACACATTTCCCGGAAGTGTGTGTACAAGAAATTTTCCTGATGATGCGCCAAACACCACTTCGCTAGAATTGCTCCCCCACGAGATACAATGCCTGTCAACCGCTTAGCCGTCATCGGAACGAACCGTAACAGCACACCGGCATGAATAGTAACGTAGTCCACTCCCTGTTCAGCTTGTTGAATCAGCGTATCACGGAAGATCTCCCACGTAAGATCTTCGGGACGACCACCGACTCGCTCTAAAGCTTGATAAATTGGCACGGTGCCAATCGGAACAGCAGAATTGCGAATAATCCATTCTCGGGTTTCTTGAATGTTTGCGCCGGTAGACAAATCCATGACAGTATCGGCGCCCCACAGGGTTGCCCAACGAAGCTTCTCAACTTCTTCATCAATTGAAGAACTAACAGCCGAGTTACCAATATTTGCATTAATCTTCACGAGAAAGTCTCGCCCGATGATCATTGGCTCGGATTCAGGATGGTTAATATTGGCCGGAATAATGGCTCGACCTTCGGCCACAGCTGCACGAACGCGCTCTGGGTCAAATCCTTCACGAATCGCCACAAATTCCATTTCAGGCGTAACGAGACCACGACGTGCGTAGTGGAGTTGCGTCACCCGCCCAGTGCCTCTCTTGACTGCCCTCCCTGAAAACACTCCTTCCACAGAACTCGGAGACGGCACATGACCGACATCACCGCGATTCGCAATCCAAGAATCGCGTAACGCTGGCAATCCCTGTGTCACATCACATCCTTGAGGGCCGCTGGTGTCATAGACACGGAGGGCAGATTCACCTTCTTCTAAGGCGATCTCCCGCATCGGCGCTTTCACCGATCCCTCACCAACGTATACCTTCCGAGAGTTGGGATACGCTTCAGGATAGTCTGCCGCCCCAGACACTACAGCAACTGTTTCATCCGACATGTTCGCACTCCTCTACCATGGGTTATCTCCGCATTATCGTTGCAAATGCCGCGACCGACCCTCTAGACACTGCGGGCAACAACTGAGCGAAAAGTATAACTTCACTAGAACAAAATCTAACGGGAACCAGACAGATAAATCTCTAGACCAGCGTGAACCGGAATCAAACTCCAAAAGCAACCTCTCAATCCGGCAATTAAGGAATGCCCAGAAGGGCATAATCAACACTATACCATGGGGTCTAAAATCTACTATTGCTATAGTAGTATTGCATTATGAGTGTTGTCTTCAGAAACGATGCAATCCATCAAAACTGGCTTTACCCTCAATCAATTTTATAACCGGCTGACGAATGACTGACCCTGTTGACCTAACTGCGAGTCCTAACGATCGACTACAGCCCCTTTCAGCAGTCGACCCAGAAGTGGCTGACGCCCTGCAGCGAGAGCTTACCCGCCAGAACAACAGCCTTGAACTAATTGCTTCCGAGAACTTCGTTAGTGCAGCTGTAGCGGAGGCAACCGGTTCCATCATGACTAACAAGTACGCGGAAGGCTACCCAGGCCGTCGCTACTATGGTGGTTGTGAATTGTACGACGTGATTGAAAGATTAGCCGTTTCTCGAGCGCAGGTACTTTTCGACTCGGAACACGTAAATGTTCAGCCACACTCCGGAGCTCAAGCCAACATGGCAGCTTATTTTGCTTTACTCGATCCCGGAGACACGATCTTAGGCATGAACTTGTCCCATGGTGGCCATCTCACACACGGACACAAACTTAATTTTTCTGGCAAGATGTATAATGTCGTGCCCTACGGCGTTAGACAGGAAGATGAGCGAATTGATTACGATGACCTCGCCAGATTGGCGGATGAACATCGCCCTCGACTGATCATTGCCGGTGCAAGTGCTTATCCACGAACGATTGACTTTGCACGCATAGCAAGCATAGGTAAAAACGTTAACGCCCATGTTCTAGTTGATATGGCCCATATTGCTGGTCTGGTTGCAGCTGGTATACATCCAAGTCCAGTCCCTCACGCAGACATAGTAACTACGACCACACACAAGACGCTCCGCGGACCACGAGGTGGACTCATCTTGAGCCGC
>DODG01000328.1:2709-3785 GCA_003509065.1 Acidobacteriota bacterium | reverse complement strand
AAGGTGATAGCCCTGCGATACAAAAATAAAACGCGACAGCGTGTGAAACGTGGTCACCGTCAACCATTTACTTCAATTATGATCAAGTCAATTTCACTGAAATAGTTCTCGTTAGTATTCTCTTAGAGAATTGGAATTTTTATATGGCACATAAAAAAGGTGGCGGGACTTCTCGAAACGGTCGTGATAGTGCAGGAAAGCGACTGGGTGTTAAGACATTTGCAGGCGAACAGGTGACTGCCGGATCTATCATTGTTCGACAGCGTGGTACCAAATTCCACACTGGAGACAATGTTGGCATCGGTCGGGACCACACTATTTATTCACTAGTCGACGGTGTGGTTAGATTCGATTACGCTCGCAAAGATACGAAGCGAGTCAACGTCGATCCATCGGCTTCTTAGGCAGGTAACAAAAATATGAAAGCCAACATACATCCGACATATCACAAAAGCGCCACAGTGGATTGTGCTTGTGGTAATTCTTGGGAAGTTGGATCCACACAAGAAAGCCTCCGAACCGAAATTTGCAGCAAATGCCATCCTTTTTGGACTGGTGAACAAAGAATCGTCGACACTGAAGGTCGTGTTGAGCGCATGATGCGCCGATATAACCTTGGTAGTTCTACGGATAAGAGCTAAATAGTTTTTGGCAAAACCTCCAGTTTTATATGGCGGTCAGGCGATAATCGAGGGCGTGATGATCCGGGGTCAAAGTCGCGCTGCTTTAGCAGTGCGCCGGCCTGATGGAGTAATTGTTCGTCGCTCTGTCCCTCTTGAGGGTTGGGCCAACTCGTCACTTCGTAAAATAGCGTTTCTGAGGGGTGTGCTGATTCTTCTTGAAACTCTTATTGTTGGTATGAAATCTTTGACTATTTCAGCCAATGAATCTGCTGTTGAGGAAAACGATAAAAAAGAGCAAGAGTTTTCTTCTGTTGCTATGGCGGGGTTGCTCACTGTTTCAATCACACTTGGGATAGTTGTTTTTTTTCTTATTCCGGTGTTGGTCTCCCGACTAGTTGAAAACGTTGGGGCCAATAATTTCACGGCAAATTTCGTAGAGGGTGGTATTCGATT
>DODG01000328.1:0-2397 GCA_003509065.1 Acidobacteriota bacterium | reverse complement strand
TTTCGTAGAGGGTGGTATTCGATTCATTCTGTTCATCGCGTACGTATGGTTAATTGGTCGTATGGACGATATAAAACGAGTGTTCGGTTATCACGGAGCTGAACACATGGTTGTTCATGCTCACGAGGCCGGTGAGCCACTAACAATCGACTCAGTTAGGCGTTTCCCACCAGCTCACCCACGCTGCGGGACTTCATTTTTGATGACCGTAGTTCTGGTGTCTATCATCATGTTCATGTTTTTCCCGAGAGACCCTTTTTGGTTTTTGGTGGTTTCAAGAATCGTTCTGATCCCAATTATCGCTGGTATCAGCTATGAGTTTATTCGTTATGCCGGGACCCATCAGGACAATGTGTTGGTCAGGGTATCCAGTTACCCAAATATTTTGCTTCAGGATTTAACAACCCGCCAACCGGACAGCGAAATGATGGAGGTTGCCATAGTCGCCATTGAATACGCTATGGCTATTGATGAGCATCGCGCCGCCCCCAGTGATAATGCGTCACAATTGTCCTCAGATCCATTTGAGCCTCTTGAGGGTATTCCAGTGACCGGGGCAGAATTTGATCCGAAGATTAACAGACCTGATACTTAGCCTCGGCGTTTCGCAAGTACTGCCCATACTTGCTCGGCTGGTATTCCTAGGGAGACCAGCAGCACCATACAGTGATACAGCAAGTCACCCATCTCGTTAGCTACATCATCTAAAGTTTGGTTAACAGATGCAATCGCAGTTTCTCCTGCTTCTTCTACGATTTTTTGGGCCACACGGCCTGTACCTTCGTTTAGAAGCTCAACTGTGTAAGAGCCTTCAGGTTTGTCAGTGGAACGTTGTTTGATTACATCAATTAACTCAGAAAGAATACCCGGGCCGAGATTATTGGAGATGCCTTTGGCGTCCAGGGAATCCTCATGCATTACACCGGAGTCGAAGCAGGATTTTAATCCAGTGTGGCATGCAGAACCTGATGGCTTTACCTTTACTAAAACGGTATCACTATCGCAATCGTGCTCAACTTGCACAACCTTGAGGAAATTCCCCGAAGTTTCGCCTTTGTGCCACAATTCCTGTCGGCTGCGTGAGTAAAACCATGCGTCTGGCCCCGCTAGCGTGCGCTTCAGTGCTTCAGCATTCATATATGCATGCATCAAAACGCGATCTGAGTCTGCATCTTGGACAATTGCCGCTAACAGCCCTCGGTCGTCTAGCTGAATCATTTTTGGATTTCCTCATGTGTCATGTGGTTTGGGGTAGGCTGATAGTAGGTTAGTCCAACAGGGTTTGACTTACCCACCGATATGTTCGAGTACCGCGGATAGTTCTCGTAGATCGGTGATTTCAATATCCGGAACAGGTTCACGATCTAATTTTGCGCCGTCTCTATTGATCCAAACTGTTGTTGCTCCTGAACGATAACCGCCAAGTACATCATCGAATAACTGGTCGCCGACATACCAAGTTTTGTTTGGGTCGGTTCCAAGCCCAGCATACAGGTGATGAAATGCAGCCAGTGCGGGTTTATATACCTGTGCTGATTGTGAACTGGCGACAAAGTCAAATTTGAGTCTTGCACTTGTGAGTAGTGGCAGTAGACCTTCATCATCTGCGTTAGAAAAAACTCCCAGCTTCACTCTGCCTGTTAATAAATCTAAAGCTTCCAATGTTTCCGGGTATATCGGTCTATCTGTCATGTGTAAAGACGCTCGATCACCTGCTGCGTTTGCATCTGCGTTGACACCAATGTCTTTGAATACCTGTTCAAAGCATTCGGTCCAGGCTTCTCGGTAAGACTTGAAGGGCGGACTATCAAAAGGTCTTCCTAGGTCAGTTCGAATACTACGGAAGTTAACTTCGTATTTTCTCCAGCGAGTCCAGAAATCTTCAGCATTAAGGGGAAGATTTTGAGCTTTGATGATTTCATCAAATGTTTTCTTCCAGTCATCATGGGAGTTGTCGAACAGTGTTCGGTAGCAGTCAAATGCAATTGCTTGAGGCAATTTGGGTGTTCCTGATCTCAAAGTAACTGTCAATTACCTGACCTTTCGAACTGGAATGCCGCGATCTTCAAGATAAGACTTTACTTCTGAAACTCTTAGTTCACCGAAGTGAAACAGAGACGCTGCCAAAACGGCATCTGATTTACCGTAAACCAATGCATCGTAGAAATGCTCTAAAGCACCAGCACCACCACTAGCTATTACGGGAACGGTCACGGAGCCTGAAATTGATGATAGGACATCATTGTCATAACCTGTCTTTTGACCGTCTGCATCCATGCTCGTAACAAGTAGTTCGCCTGCTCCGCGTTCTGTAGCTGTCCGTGCCCACTGCACAGCATCGAGTGGAGTGGGCTGACGACCGCCGTGGGTGTATACCTGCCACGAAATACCTGTGAC
>DODG01000175.1:16513-19844 GCA_003509065.1 Acidobacteriota bacterium | reverse complement strand
TGATCGTCTGGTACAGACACCTGATTACGTACTTCACCATTCACCAAGCCTTCCAACACCCAGCACAAGTGATTGGGCGATACGCGGTACATCGTCGAGCATAAACATCCGAGTGGATCTAACGTCATCACGGTGCGCTCGGGAGCCACCTCTTGCGCGAGCCGGTTCACTAAATGAATCTCAGTTCCAACACCCCAAATCGAACCCGCGGGACTCTCGGTAACCTGGCGAATAATGTGCGAGGTCGAACCAACCTCATCCGAGGCTTGTATAACCTCCCAAGTACATTCTGGATGAGAAATAATCCGGATGTCGGGATGTGAAGCACGGAGTCGCTTGATCTGCTCTACCGTAAATTTGGTATGCACGGAACAGTGACCCTTCCATAAAATCATGCGTGCAGCATGCAGTTCTGACGGTTCTAAGCCACCCCACGTAACATTAGGATCCCAGACACACATCTGCTGCAACGCGACGCCCATACCAAATGCTGTGTTTCGCCCGAGATGCTGGTCCGGCAGAAACAAAATACGCGCACCACGATTCCAGGCCCATTGAAACGTTGCTACCGCATTTGAAGACGTGCACACCGTTCCACCATGTTGCCCACAAAACGCTTTTATCGAAGCTGCGGAATTCATGTAAGTCACAGGAACCACGTCGTTAATCCCCATTTCTGACAGCTCATCCCAACAAACTTCAAGTTCATCAAGTGCAGCCATGTCAGCCATGGAACAGCCAGCTGCTAAATCGGGAAGGACAACCTTCTGGTGTTCCGCGCTGAGGACATCAGCGCTTTCGGCCATGAAATGAACGCCGCACAACACGATAAAATCCGCTTCCCGGCGAGCAGCGGCTACTTTCGCAAGCTTAAATGAATCGCCAGTATCATCAGCGAACTTGAAAACCTCGTCGCGTTGATAGTGATGCCCAAGAATTAAGAGTCGCTCGCCCAGCGTGGCACGCGCAGCAGCAATACGGACATCAAGCTCTTCTTCGGATAGCCCGAGATAGCGGTCTGGCAGAACTTGTTGATCTGCCTGCTCTTCGACCTCATTCAATAACTGAACATTCATCAGCAACCTACTTCTCTACTCGAGTCAGATCGATTCCGTTCAACTTCACACTTTGTGAAATTTTTCTCAATATCAAGATACGAAAAAGGCCAGTTCCACCATTCCGCCCGCCTGACTATTGTCCAGTGAAATCTGACTTAAATGAATTCTAGCACAATTACCAACAAGTGGGCTCAGGCTGACTCCGACACTACCTTGTATAAAGTGTCACGCTCTATTGGCTGTCGTTGAGCCGCGCGGATGAGGTGACTGATGTCCGCCGTTGTCATCGATTCAGGCGTACTCGCACCAGCCATGTGGTAGATCTTTTCCTCCTGAACCGTACCGTCAAGATCGTCTGCCCCAAACCATAAAGCGGTTTGCGCGACCTCGATGCCAGTCGCAATCCAAAAAGCCTTCACATGCTCGATGTTGTCCAACATGAGACGTGCAACGGCATGGACACGCAAAGTGTCGGCAGCCGTCGGTGCCGGCAACTTTCGCATCTGATTGTTCTCAGGATGAAATGCTAAAGGGATGAACGCTTGAAAACCACCGGTCTCATCTTGGAGTGTTCGTGCACGCAACATATGATCAACTCGCTCTTCTGTTGTCTCGATGTGTCCATACAGCATGGTGACATTAGAGCGGAGACCCAGTCGATGTGCTGTGCGATGGATGGCAAGATACCGTTCGGTGCCACACTTGTCATGACTGATCTTGCGACGAACACGCTCTGCAAAAATCTCAGCGCCCCCACCAGGGAGTGAACCGAGACCGGCTTGCATTAATTCCCAAAGGACGTTCTCATCTGTCATGTGATAAAGATCTGCAAAAAATGCAATTTCTACGGCAGTAAAGCACTTTAAATGTACGTCAGAACGGATGCGCTTAAAGCCGCGCAAAAGTTCTGTGTAGTACGAAAACGGCAGGTCCGGGTGCAGGCCATTCACGACATGCACTTCCGTCAACGGCTGCTCACGTCGTTGACGAAGCTTCTCCCATGCTTGCTCAAGGGTCATCGTGTAGGCATCCGTATCGCCAGGTTTGAGTCGCGCGAAGGAGCAAAATAGACAACTAGCCACGCAGACATTCGTCGCTTCGAGTCGGATGTTATGGTTGAAGTATGTGCGGGCTTGGTGGCGACTTTCGCGGGCGCGATTCGCCAGCCATCCTACTGCGAGCAAATCTTGGCACTCGAATAGTTTGACACCATCGCCTAGAGCGAGCCGTTCACCGGCGTCTAGCCGATCCGCGATATTGAGCAGCCCGGATTTAGCGAGGCGTGTACGCATTGTTTTATAGACGGATTTACTCCTTACAGATTCTTATCATGTCATGAGTGTTGTGCTCACTGAAACACATAGATTGGCCGTGCTATACTCAGGCCACAAATCGACGCTTCCCAGTGGCTGTTGGGAAGTGGGTGAAAATCCCACACGGTCCCGCCACTGTTAGCGGGGAGCGAGTCAGCGTTGTGTTCTTGGGCATCAGAACATCACTTGTATAGATCGGTTTGAGGCCGACTCATATGAGTTTGATGTGGACACCAAGAGCCGCCACTGTGCTCAAAGAAAGCATGGGAAGGCGTAGTTGATTCGTTTCGATCCGCAAGTCAGGATACCTGGCTACTGGGCTTCGTCCTTTCTGCCTGTTGCAGTTGGCTTAAACAGGTAGGTTCGGCGCGTGGTTACGCCGAGAAGGAGCCCATGTCGCACTTTACACCTACCAGACCATGCTTTTTGACCAGCCTGCTGGTCCTCCTCGGCTTTGATCAAATGTTTGAGCATGGCGAATCGTTAGGATCATCGAACTGGACACCCAACGTTCTTAGGGAGATCTATATTGCTCAGTATCGTTGATCTATCGTACTCGTACGGTGCGCAACCAGTATTACAAGACATCACCCTGACCATCCAGCCAACCACTGTGGTTGGCATTCTCGGTCCAAATGGTTCAGGTAAAACCACCTTACTGCGATTGTTATCAGGAATGCTGACACCGCCCAGTGGGCGAGTAGAAATGAATGGCGTTAACCTGCAAAATATCCCCCGGAGTTTATTGGCAAGACAGATGGCAATCGTGCCTCAAGAAACCCACGTAGCGTTCGATTATTCGGTCTTAGAAATTGTTTTAATGGGACGTTATCCACACCTGCAGGCGTTCGAAACTGAAGGACCTAACGACCTAGCGGTCGCGAGAACGGCCCTCGCCCAAACCGGCACTGCAGCATTAGCCGATCGGTCCTTCATGACACTGAGTGGAGGAGAAAAACA
>DODG01000175.1:13172-16085 GCA_003509065.1 Acidobacteriota bacterium | reverse complement strand
TCGACCTCGGATACCAAATGGAGATCAGTGCAACACTTCGGCGATTGAACGCTAAACGTGGCATCACGATGATCGTTTCAACTCATGATCTCAATTTCGCCGCTAGCATTTGTCAGAAGGTGGTTTTGCTGCGCGATGGTCGAATCCTAGCTGCAGGTGAACTGGACACTGTCCTTACTCCCAAGAATATTTCGCGACTCTACGACGTTGACGCGTCGATCGACCGCCATCCACTAAGTGGTCAACTCAACATTGTGCCATTCAGACGACAGTCACCGTCCTCAGTTGCATCGCAATATTCTTCCTCCGAAGAATCAACGTGATCGTGCAGTAATTCTAAATGCGAAGCTCCCGATGATACTGAACCACAACACTAAAGCCTCTCAAGGAGCCTCAATCGAGGCGCAACCCCCAATTCGGTGGCGACTGACCGTCACTTGGCTTAGTTTTGGAAGCCTAATGATTCTCACATTACTCATCGCACCTCTCATTGGACCGACTTCAATCACACTTAGTTCAGTAATCGACCGTTCGCTTCCCTTCGTCGAAAATGTCGACGCGCAAATCTTTTTCATTGCCCGCCTACCACGGGCACTGACTGGAGCACTCGTAGGTGCTTCACTCGCTGCCGCTGGCGTTGTATTCCAAGCGCTGCTTCGTAATCCCTTGGCAACGCCATACACCCTCGGAATTTCTGCAGGCTCATCGCTTGGAGCGATCTTGGTGATCACCTTTGGAGCACCTGTCCTATCTAGCGTCATCCCTGCGTTGCCACTTGCCAGCTTTCTGGGTTCACTTATGGCAGCTGGAGTTGTGTACGCACTGGCTACCTTGCGACACCGTGATTTGTCGACAATGGTTCTGCTTCTTGCCGGTGTTACGATCAATTCGTTTTTTACATCCGTGATCATGTTCGTTCAGTACTTGAATGACTTTACCCAAACCTTCCAGACGGTAAGGTGGTTGATGGGCAACCTTGATGTTAGTGGCTATCAGCCTATTCTTGCAGCGCTACCGTTTACGTTAATCGCATTTATAGGGTTCGCTTGGCTACCCAAGTCATTGAATCTACTTACACTTGGTGTTGATAGTGCAGCCTCACGAGGCGTGAACGTGCTGAGAACTCAGCGTCTCGCCTTCTTGACTGCCTCACTGGCTACCGCCGCAGCAGTCTCTCTTAGTGGACCGATTGGCTTCATCGGCATCGTGATTCCACATCTCGTGAGACTTCTTGTCGGTGCGGATCATCGCATTGTAATGCCTGCTTCGGCATGCCTTGGTGCTTCATTTCTCGTAGCATGCGATGTAGTAGCCCGTACGGTGATGGCGCCGCTCGAGCTACCCGTGGGTATCATCACAGCCCTCATTGGTGGGCCATTCTTCCTCTGGCTACTGGTGCGACGCCAATGACAAGGGTTAAGCAAAAAAGTTCTTCGATGCGAAGTTATAGATGCGCGAGCCTTGCACTTTTATTCGTGATCTCTTCTACCGCGGTCACATCACAATCGTCTCCACCACAGCGAATAATTTCTCTGATTCCAGCAGTCACGGAAATCTTGTTCGCCATCGGTGCGGGTTCCCAGGTAATCGGTGTCAGCAACTATGATGTCTATCCGCCGGCCGCCACTCAATTGCCGCGTGTCGGTGGGCTTATTGATCCTGCTGTCGAAATTATCCTGTCATTACAACCAGATTTAGTTATCGCCTACGAAACACAATTCGACCTACTCAAACAGCTAACCAACGCAGGCATTAATGTTTCCAGTTATACACATGGCACGCTTGACCATATCCTGGCAGGGATCCGTTCGCTTGGAGTGCAGACTGGCCACGTTACCAGAGCAGAACAGGTCGCCAGACAGATCGAATCAGATTTGCAAGGAATTAGAGCAAGAGTCGCTGGACGTAATCGTCCTCGTACCTTGTTTGTTTTTGCTAAGGAACCTCTATCAATCCGTAATCTATTCGCTAACGGTGGGAAAGGGTTTCACAATGAAATGCTTGAAATAGCCGGATCGAAAAACGTTTTTGCTGACACGCCGCGTCCAGCAGTGCAGGCTAGCACGGAAACGATTTTAGCTCGGGCTCCAGAAGTCATAATCGAAGTTAGAGCGGGCAACACCTTAAAACCGACAGATATCAGAAGAGAAATTGCCGTATGGAACCTGCTTCCCTCACTTCCCGCTGTTCAAACAGGACGCGTCTACTTTCTGCAGGGTACGGACCTCGTCGTTCCAGGTCCGCGGATAGCAATGGCAACCGAACGCCTAGCTCGCGCATTACACCCAGACGCATTTAAATAATAATCGGGAATTCGACGTGATGAAAAGAACCTGTGAAGTCTAAGTAAATAGACTACTTAATAAATTCAACATCAATCGGCTTTGGAATCAGTCCACGCTCATAGGCCGTATTGAACAAGTGCCGGACTGCAGCTCTTCCACGCTCGCCATAATCGAGGGTTAGATCATTGACGTACATACCTACAAATGTATCTGTGCGCGTCTGATCGAGCCCGCGTCCGAACTGCTGCGCGTACTCGATTGCCTCAAGGCGATGGGACATCGCATAGGCGATGCTGTCGTGTAACATGCTGGATACGCGCTTCATGATTGGAGTGCCGAGGTCGCGGCGAATGATATTTCCGCCAAGGGGTAAAGGGAGGCCGTCTGTTTCATCAGCCCACCATTCTCCTAGATCAACAATCTTGCGTAGGCCGTCATCCGCATAGGTTAACTGACCTTCATGAATGAGAAGCCCAGCATCCACTTCGCCACCCGTTACTGCTTCTTGGATTTGATCGAACGGAACTACAACATATTCAAAGTCTGGTTCAAGAAGTTGTAGCACTAAATACGCAGTCGTTAAGGTGCCTGGAATCGCAACCTTTGCCCCCTTGACCGAGGATGGACC
>DODG01000175.1:0-12788 GCA_003509065.1 Acidobacteriota bacterium | reverse complement strand
AGGGCATAACGATCCGCTAAATGCGCGTAGGCGTGAAACGATACCGCCGTTACTTCGTATTGCCCCTCGAACGCCGCTCGATTTAAGGTCTCGATATCGTCAAGTACTTGCTTAACCTCAAACCCATCAGTAACAACGTTATTACTAGCTAAGCCGTAGAACATGAACGCGTCGTCAGAGTCAGGACTGTGGGCAACTGTTATTTTCATGATTTTGAACTCATACAACTTGGTGTCAATCAGCAGCAGTGTTAGACGTCATCATCAGTTTCTTCTGTATAAGGATTCGACGCACGTTTAACCACAATAGTGAGACCAAACAACACTATCAAGAACGACGAGCCTAGACCTAAGTAGAGCCCTGGAGTAGCGGCAGCTTCAATTGACACCTGACTGGTATTACTACCAACCAGAGCAGAAGCCTGCTCAGTCGCCCAAGCACGTTCAGTCGCCATTCGCACCATCAGTCGCTCGACCACGAATAAAATCCCGAAGGCAAGCAGTCCTACAACTAGTAACGGATGTCTGGAGTTTTTTCTAGTAATAAGGCTCAGCGCTGCAAGCACTGTAGCCGATAGCCCAAGCCCCGCGACCCAAACACTCGACATACTTGGAAAACCACCCAGGTTGTTTTCACCAACTACTACCCATGGTAAGAATGCACTCACCGTGAGTGTTACACCAGCTATCGCAGCCACATAATATCCCCGCATCGGATCGTGGCGAGCCGTCTGCAGGAGCGCTAATAGCCTCACGAATATCAGTGTACCACGCAGTTGCCATACTCAATAGAAACTGTTGAGCGGAAGTAGCGTGAAATTATTGAAAAGTTAAACTCAACTTTAGATCTCAAACGCTAAATGACTCACCGCAGCCGCATGAAGAGGTTGCGTTAGGGTTTTTGAATACCAGTGACTGCCCTAGCATGTTCGTATCACAGTCAAGCACAGTGCCATCCAAGAGTGCATAGCTCTTTGGATCGACAAACACTTTGATGCCTTCAGCGCTTTCGAAAACCTGATCATCGCTTTTTGGTTTAGATGCCCAGTCGTACACGTAACTAAACCCAGAGCAACCGCCAGCCTTAACCCCGATGCGCAATCCACCGTCGCTGAATCCCTGCGCTATCATTAATTCTTGAATACGTTTCGCAGCAGCAGTTGTAATCTCAATCATTGTCTCATCCTCAGACGCACCGAAACAGGGAACGCCAGATCCTATAGTGTCTGCTAACCTCGTTTTTTTCGATAATCTGCAATCGCTGCCTTCACTGCATCTTCAGCCAGAACCGAACAGTGCCGTTTTGATGAACTCAAATTTAGCGCCTTCTCAATATCTGCAGGTTTGATTGCCAACGCTTTATTAAGCGTTTGTCCTTTAATCCATTCAGTTACAATACTAGAACTTGCAATCGCAAACCCACAGCCAAATGTCTTGAACCTTGCTTCATTAATGATACCCGTCGCGGAGTCGACCTTAATCTGCAAGCGAGTCACCACACCATGTTCTGGAGACTCAACCAAACCTGTCCCAATGTCAATCCCATCCACCGGCAATGAACCCACGTTTCTTGGGTGTTGAACGTGATCGATGACATTAGGCGAGTATTTCATACGGGTAGCACCCTCCTCAACTACCGATCTCCAAGCCAGCGAGCAACAACAGGATCATTTTCTTCGTGTGATGCTTCATCTTTACGAAGCGGTGATAGAGCACGTAGATGTCGAACCATGTCCGCCACTTTATTCACGATATAGTCAATCTCCGCATCGGTGTTGTCGTGACTGAGGCCAAACCGAATGGACGCCCGTGCTAAGTTGTCCTCAACACCTAGTGCCTTAACCACATGAGATGGCGTATGACTTTCTGAAGAACATGCCGAACCAGATGACGCCGCGATATCATCGAGACCGATTAATAACGCCTCACCATCCACGCCGGTAAAGCTCACGTTTAAGTTGTGGTGAACACGCCGATCCAGTGAACCATTTAGGCGAATATCAGACACGCGGTCGTTTAAACCATTCCAAAGCCGGTCACGCAACCGTTTAACGTAGTCGAGTTCCGTCATGAATTCTTTCGAACAAAGTTCTGCTGCACAACCAAAACCGACTATGCCCGCTACATTTAAAGTACCGGAACGCAGACCTTGCTCATGTCCTCCCCCATAGATAAGTGGTTCGAGCGCAGTCCGGCGATTCCCGCCCCTGATATACAACGCGCCTACACCTTTTGGTCCGTACATCTTGTGGGCCGACATAGACAAAAAGTCAACGCCGAGTTGATCGACCTCGACAGGTGTTTTTCCTAACGCTTGAGCAGCATCGGTGTGTAAGGGCACACCGTGAGCCCGTGCCACTTTCGAGATATCGGCAATCGGCTGGATTACACCGATTTCGTTATTAACGGTCATCACAGTAATCAGAATAGTGTCTGGTCTAACAGCTCGGTCAAGTTCATCAACATCCACCAAGCCATCAGGCTGTACCGACAGATAGGTCACACGCCCACCCTGTTGTTCCACCATCGCACATGGATCCAACACCGCCCGATGTTCAGTCACCACCGTTATGACATGATGGGGTTCGCCAGAGCACTTCTTCGTAATACCTTGGATCGCAAGATTATTCGCTTCAGTCGCACCACTTGTAAATACGATTTCAGTAGCTCTTGCACCAACAAGGGCCGCTACCTGCGTGCGTGCAGTGTCGACTGCGTCGGCAGCCTGCCAGCCAAAGTCGTGCGTACGACTTGCGGCGTTACCGAAGTGTTCAGTGAAGTACGGCAGCATTGCATCAACCACTCGCGGATCCGTACGTGTGGTCGCATGATTGTCGACGTAGATAGGTTTCTTCACCATATGTGACTGCCTTAAATAGCGGGCATCTTAGAAGTGCTTCCGGCACCCCTATAAGAACGTATTCTTCGACTTAGAAGCTATCGCTCAGCTAGCGGTCTAAGCACCGTCTTATTCGAGGTAAGTAAAGTTTTGGCGGACGTAAGAGGCAACGCGCTTTCAGGCTTCATGTCAGTTGCCACATCAAGCACCGAATAGGCCTCAAGTGCGGCGAGGATCCGCTCCTTGATTCGCCATAACGGATCGCGTACGCGACACTTCGAATACTGCTCACAATCGTCCAATTCTTCTGAGCAGGCCGTTACCAACACCGGGCCGTCGATTGCCTGAATCACTTCGGCAACCGAAATAGTCGTCGCTTCACGCGCTAGATGGTATCCACCCCGAGTACCTTGGTGAGATGCCAGCAAGCCCTGACGGGCAAGTCGCTGCAACACCTTGGCGAGCAGTTCAACGGGGATGTCGTACTGCTCTGCAATTTCCCTGGCACTCAACGCAACCGCGTGACCCTGGAGTGCTAAGTGGGTCATAGCCATCAGTGCGTAATCAGCCTTCTTGGATAGTCGGAGCATTTTGTCTCTAGTCAAATCACAGAATAGTTTTACGCATTTCTCATTGCCGTATTGCTAATTCTAGACTTCCAACAACCACCAATCAAACAGTAGGGCGGATTTCAGTATTTTGGTAGTGACGGATCGATCTGATCGATCCATGCCAAAATGCCACCCTTAAGATTCTTAGCATTACTAAAACCAGACTCACGAAGCAGTGTCACAGCCTTTGCACTTCGAACGCCAGATCGGCAATGCACAATCAAGTTGCTCTGCCCTTCCAACTCGCCAAGACGCTTCGGCAGTTCCCCGAGCGGGATCAGCGTGGATCCCGAAATCGCGCAGATCTGGTACTCCTGTGGCTCTCGAACATCTAATAGGAAAAAGTCGTCAGAGGTGTCGACCTTCTTCTTTAAGTTTTCAACCGTTATTTCGAAGTCTGACGTTTCAGTCAACGGTTCCTCCTGAGTGACCCCACAAAATTGTTCGTAATCAATGAGTTGCGTAATGCTTGGATTCGTTCCACACAACTTACAATTCGGATCTTTTCTTAGTTTCAGTTCCCGAAACTTCATGCGCAACGCGTCGTAGATCAAAAACCGTCCGACAAGGGGTTCTCCAACACCAATAATCAACTTGATCGCTTCAGTCGCTTGTATCGTCCCGATAATGCCTGGTAACACGCCGAGCACCCCACCTTCCGCGCAACTCGGAATGAGCCCAGGCGGTGGCGGTTCAGGATACAAACAACGATAGCAGGGGCCGTTTGGCATGCCGAAAACCGATGCCTGCCCCTCAAACCTAAAAATGCTTCCGTAGGCATTTGGTTTGCCAAGCAGCACACAAGCATCATTGACTAGATAGCGGGTAGGAAAATTATCCGTGCCATCTAGGATGATGTCGTACGATTTGAACAGGTCGAGCGCATTTGCAGAAGAAAGTGCCGCTTCATGAGTCTCAATGGTAACTTCTGGATTAAGCATTTCCAGTCGATCGCGAGCCGATTGCAACTTCGAACGACCAACGTCTGGTGTCCCGTGGAGAATTTGGCGCTGCAAATTGCTGTAGTCCACGACATCAAAATCTACAAGCCCTAAGGTGCCCACACCAGCAGCAGCTAGATACATAGCAACTGGAGATCCTAATCCGCCAGCACCGACACACAAGACACGCGCGGCCTTGAGCTTGCGTTGCCCATCCATGCCGACTTCTGGCATTATCAAGTGCCGACTATAGCGTTGTACTTCCAGATTGCTTAGTGTTGGCATCGTGTCTGGCTCTGCCACACTCGCAGTGCCTATTCCTCCAGCCACAGAAGGTACGATACTAATCGTGTCGCCCGGCTTCAAGGACGTCTGCTCTTTATCCAAGTAGCGAATATCATCATCATTGAGATAAACATTAACGAAACTACGTAAGTGGCCCTCCTCTGTATAAAGATGCTTCTTAAGTTCACTGTATTGTGACGTCAAATTCGAAAGCACCTCCCCAACAGTACTGCCATCAATCTCAACAGTACTTTGGTTATCCACAGAAGGTCTAAGCGGGGTCGGAATAAAAACTTTGTATGCCATAAATTCTTCCAGTATATGTCTCCATTATGATGTTTCTTGGCCAGCCTCGCCAATCGTTAATTCCATCTGGTCGAATGCCGATCGATCCGCCTTGAGACGCCACGAGGTAAGTTCACCCGGTTCACCCTTGCGTACTGAAATAATAACGTAAGCCAAAACAGGCCAGGCGTGGGCTAGATCATGTTCTGATGGTCTTGCCGGATGATCTGGATGTGAGTGGTAAAACCCCACCAGTTGTTCACCCCGACTACTTGCCTCTGCCTCCGCGGCCTGATAATCCGCAGGACTAATCAAAAATCTCCGCCGCGGCCCTTCGTCGGTAGTGTTTCGCAACGCCAGCACCTTCGTTACCAACTCTCCATGGCCCAACAAGGCACCACAACACTCGTGAGGGTACGTTTCTCGCCCGTGGCACCTTATATCCTCGACGCTTAAAGGATCCAGCAACAACGAAAACTTGTCCTCCTTAGGATTCAAGTTACTTCCCATCTGACTTTAGAGGGTTATCCCAAAATTGTTGGGTCAGATAACGTTCACCGGAGTCACAGAAGACGGTAACGAATACTCCTTCACGAAGCGTGGCCGCCAGTTGCATAGTTGCGTGAAGTGCAGCACCACTCGACAACCCAACTAAAATGCCTTCTTCGCTCGCCAGACGACGAACCACCTGGTAAGCATCTTCAGTATCAACCCGTAAGTCTTCGTCGGCCAATGATGGATCATAGATTCGGGGCACAATTGCTGACTCCATATGCTTCAGCCCCTCAAGGCCATGTAATGGTGAGGATGGCTGCACCGAAGCTAACGTTATGTGCTGCCCTTTTTCCCTTGCGAATTGTCGCAATCGACGACCAGTTCCAACAAATGTGCCACTTGTGCCTAACCCCGCCACAAAATGTGTTACCCGCCCCGATGTCTGCTCGATAATCTCTGCCCCTGTAGTATCAAAATGTGCCTGCCAGTTAGCCTCGTTACTGTATTGATCAGCGTAGAAATATTTATCCGGCGACTCACTGTAAAGACGACGCGCCTCTCGAATCGCACCATCCGACCCTTCTAACGGATCGGTCGGAACTAGCTCAGCACCGTAGGAGCGAAGAATACGTATCCTTTCTGGGGTGACGTTTCGTGGGACACAAAGCTTGACCCGGTAACCACGAGCTGCGCCAACCATGGCAAATGCGATGCCGGTATTGCCAGACGTTGCATCCAGTAGCACACGGTCGTGAGTTAGCTGGCCTGAAGACTCGCCTTCTGCAACTATCCTAGCTGCAGGGCGATCCTTGACAGAACCTCCTGGATTTAACCATTCGGCCTTTGCATACAACTCTACCCCACCCAAATCACGTTCAAACTGCCTCAAACGTAAAAGCGGTGTTTGGCCAATTAAGTCGGCCAGCGAGCGGCTAGCTTCGTCAATCAAAACTTGACTCATTTGATATACGACCATTCTAGTCGGAATTGTAATTGTAGAAATTGTTCTAGTCTGCTGTCAATTGGAAGTCAGTGACATCGACGGGCCCCTGGGACATTTCTTGAAGACAGCTTGATGTTAAACGTGTTTCAAAAATGGCAAAGTTCATCACCGATTCACACTTGACACCAGAAACGACGGCCGCGTACGGTGCATAGATGTCCTTTCCGCAAGCACTCGTGCTGTGGTTCGTTGCATTAGGTATTAGTGCACACTCCCAAGCCATGGAGCGTGTGCTTACGGGAGTTGTACAGGATTCATTGGGAGGAACAGTTGCTTCAACCGCTATCACGGTTACTTGTACAGAAGACACCTTTGAAACTCTCTCCGACGCTTCTGGGACGTTTCGCATAACACAACTGCCAGCCGAACAATGCAGATTGCGCGCGGAGCGCAACCTTTTTGTACCGGTAATTATGGGAGTCGACCTCACGAATGAAACACCAGCATTCGTCAAGGTAGTGTTAACAGTCGCTGCAGTCACTACAGAGGTTACCGTCACACCTGGTCGGGGCAGGCAGGAACAATTATTTGAAGTTCCTGAAGCGGTCAGTGTCACAACTCAGGAGGAATTGGAATCGCGCCCCCATCAAATCCTGCCTCAAGCACTACGAGAAGAACCTGGCGTGCTGGTCCAACAAACAACTACGGCACAAGGGTCACCCTTCATTCGTGGTTTCAGTGCTCAACGAATTGTGTACCTGTTGGACGGTGTCCGATTTAACACTTCAACCTATAGAGCTGGCGCGACCCAGTATCTAGGATGGATCAATCCCAGTCTTGTGGATCGAATCGAAATCGTGCGGGGGCCATCCTCAGTTCAGTATGGCAGCGATGCACTCGGCGGCACCATCAATGTATTGAGCCTCGAGCCAGCATTGTCAGACAGAGGCCGACATACAAATGGCAATTTGGAAATTGATTTTGGTTCAGCCGATCTCAGTGCGGGTGGAAATGCCAGCATTGTTGTCCAAACTCCGGCAGCGGCTGTGAGATTTGGAGGTAGCAGTCGAAGCATTGGTAAATTGCGTACTGGACGTAGCCGCGATTCGCACTCCGCACTGACACGTTTTCTTGGGTTACCGTCAAAAACGAGGTATCGCCGGTTACCAGATACTAACTTTATCCAGTCCGGAGGCTACATGGCAGCCACATTTCGAGCTGGAGCGCAGGCTAAACTTAACGCTGTCTACTGGCATGAAGAACAATCAGGGGTTAGTCGTTTTGATCGACTCCTTGGAGGTGATGGTCGACACAGGAATGAATTCGACCCACAGCGACTAGATTTTGGCTATCTGCGATACGAACGCGCACAAACAGGATTTTTTGATCAGTTCACCGCAAGTGTGTCGATTAATCGACAACAGGACGATCGCTTGGAACAACACCGGCCAACCTCTCGGATCGAACACCAGAAGGGGCGAGTTCTTGCCTTAGGCTACCAAGCCCAAGGTAGCAGACTATTTGGTGGTCGTCATGTTCTTACCGTAGGTGGTGAGATATATGACGAATACATTGCTGGCACGCGAACCTTCGAGGAGCCAACCACAGGTGTACTCCAATCGGCACGACCTCGTATCCCAGATGGCACGCGCTATACCAGCAGTGGTGTCTTCGCCCAAACGGCATTAGAACTAATTCCAGGGCGTTTTAGGTTGCGGGCTGGGTTGCGTTACGGCTACTTCCTCTTTCGCACGAAACAAGACCCAACGTTCGGTATCGAACGGAAACGTGTGCCAACCAAAGCCGTAACTTTTAACACCGGTGGAGTCGTAAGCCTGACAGAAGCAATCAATGCTACATTCACAGTCAGTCGAGGCTTTCGAGCTGCTAACGCCTTTGACTTAGGCGCTATCGGACTGAGTGGCGGCGGATTCGAGCTCAGTCCGGAAAGTGCAGCGTCGTTCGGAGCCATTATCGGCAATACCGATGGCTCTGATGCAACTACAACTGGACAACCCGTCACGTTACTCAGACCAGAATCAGCAATCGCCTATGAAGGGGGATTGAAATTCCGCACCGCCCGTCTCACGGCATCCATTAACGTGTTCGATCTTGAACTCAGGCACGCCATTCAGCGACGAACAGCGATCTTCGCAAAGCCCATAGTTGGCACAACAGTGGCTGGATTCGCAATCGTAGAGCAAGATGATGCAGGTCGAGCCTTCATCGAGGAAAGCTTCGATCCCATTGTGACCCGTGTCAATGTCGACCGGTCCCGCGTTGTGGGGTTTGAAGCAGATGCGCATTTCCAAATCAACCGCGCTTGGCGAGCGGCCGCATACTTTTCAACTGCAACCGGCCACGATCTGGAGGCTGGCACGGCAATGCGTCGCATGCCACCACCCTTCGGAGGACTTCGTCTTAGATGGCAATCGACCGAGCGACATCTCTGGCTCGAAGGCTTGGTCACTCTCGCTTTTGCACAGAATCGTCTCAGTCCAGGCGACCTCAAAGATGCGCGGATCGGCGCTCAACGCTCAAGGAAGTCAATTGCTGAATTCTTTACCGGCACCGGTACTGACATCGGGCTCGTGGTAGACGGACATTTACTTGCAACCGGAGAGAATTTGGCTGAAGTGCAACAGCGTTTGTTGGGAACTGCTGACGCTGTACCGCTCTTCACGAAAACCCCAGGATTCACCACATTGGGTGCGCGCACCGGCTGGCGGGTGACACCAAACCTTGAACTGGTCGTGATCGCCGATAATTTGACCGACCGCAACTATCGTTGGCATGGCTCCGGAGTGGATGCCCCAGGATTCAATATCCAGGTGCAAACGCAATATGCTTTCTGATATGAATCTTAGGAGTGTTCCTCTAAATCATTGGACACAGGTGGAACCGAGCACCTAGATGCATCGCATTGACCTTACTCCACTCATGACGATTGATCTCATACTGATCGGCTTTGGTCATGTTGGGCAACGGTTCGTTGAGCTACTGTGCTCAGAACAGCAGAAACTCCAAGAAACACACAGCATCACCTGGCGTGTTGTAGGTATCGCCACACGGCATCACGGACTCGCTACAGACATTAACGGCCTCGACGTCAAGCAGGCTTTGGTCAACGCCAGAAATAACGATTCCCTAGACACCCTACATGATGCAAGTACAGGAACACATCCGAAAAACCCAGAAGGACTGATCAAATATCTAGCGTCTCAGAAACGCCAATCCACTCACCCACATAGGCCATTGGTCGTGGTGGAAACAACCACGCTGGACATTCAGCATGGAGAACCGGCCACCGAGTATGTCCGAACAGCGATTTCTGTCGGTGCGCATGTCATCACGACAAATAAAGGCCCCGCAGCGTTTGCCTATCGTGAACTTGTTGATTATGCATCTTCTGTCGGCGTGTCTTTCCTGACTGAAGGTGCGGTGCTTGACGGTATTCCAGTTTTTAATTTCGTCCGTGAGACCCTGCCAGGAATCAAAATCCTTGGTTTCCGTGGTGTCGTCAATGCGACGACGAACCAAATTCTGACTGACATGGAGGCTGGACTGGATGGAGCAGCTGCACTGACCAAAATGCAAGCAGCCGGGATCGCCGAAGCTGATGCGAGCCTAGACGTAGACGGCTGGGATGCAGCGGCTAAAACAGCTGCACTGATTAATGTGCTTATGGAGGGCCGAACGACACCCCACGCGATTGATCGCATCGGCATCGGCGCCGTCTCAAAGGACGTTATTCAGCGAGCAACGCACCAAGGCCATCGGATTAAACTGGTGGCGTCGGCAAAACGAACCACGAGTGGTCAGATTATTGGACGGGTGGCTCCAGACGAATTGCCATTTGACGATCCCTTGGCCCAGCTTCATGGAATGTCCAATGCGGTCATACTTACAACAGACATCCTCGGCGACATTATGATTGGCGAATTAAGCTCTGGTTTGACCCAGACGGCCTACGCACTCTTAAGTGATTTGGTTACACTTCGCCGTCGCCTGACAACAACACCCGAAACTTAGCTTCGTCAAAGCCTTTAACTGCGACACCGTTTATGACGGTCACAGGCACAGCCCTCCAGCCAAGCGCGACTAGTTCAGCATACGCGTCTGGATCATCGTCCACATTACGGCTGACGAACGAGTGTCCTTCGTGTGAAAGAAACTCTTTCACCCAATCGCACGCCTCTCAATCAGAGCCCGAATACACGATAATGGAGGTAGACATAATGATCTCCCAGTTAGGCACCACCACAGCGAGCACACTTAGCGTGCGTTGTGTGGTCCGCGCCTGTCAACTATTAACTGAGGTGTACAGATGACGGTAACAACAGGGGCAAATCTCAAGGGAGCGCTTGATGGCGTAACTATCCTCGACTTAACCCGTGTTCTGTCTGGCCCCTATTGCACCATGCTCCTAGCTGACATGGGCGCTCGCGTGATCAAAATTGAGCACCCTGAACATGGTGATGACACACGCGGATGGGGACCACCGTTCTTGGGTGATGAAAGCGCATACTTCCTCAGTGTCAATCGCAATAAGGAAAGTGTGACGCTCGATTTTAAACATCCAAAGGGCCGTGATGTGCTTAATCAATTAATCGAGCAAGTAGATGTCCTGGTTGAGAATTTTCGGCCGGGCACAATGAAACGCGCTGGATTTGGGTACAACGATTTGTCGGCACGATTACCCAATCTAATATATGCCTCGGTTTCAGGTTTCGGACAGACCGGACCACGACACACTCAGCCTGGTTATGATGCCGTGCTACAAGCCGAGGGCGGCTTGATGAGTATCACCGGTGATGCTGATGGTCCCGCGTACCGACTCGGCGTAGCAATTTCCGATATTACGGCTGGCATGTTCGCGGCATATGGAGTGGTGTTGGCACTATTTGCACGGGATCGCACGGGACGTGGTCAGATGGTCGATGTAGGCATGCTCGATGCCGTCTCGGCACTACTGACATATCAGGCCGGAATCCACCTGACCACAGGCGTAGTACCGCCACGCATGGGAAATCGGCATCCGACCATTACGCCATACGAGACCTTTGATGCTTCTGACGGTGAGTTTGTTGTCGCAGTCGGAAACGATGAACAGTGGAAGCGTTTATGCAAAGTAATCGATCGGCCGGAACTAGGCAATGACCCGAATTTTAATACCAACCGTGCTCGAGTAGCAGCTCACGACCAATTACAACCCCTCCTCGCTCAGGTATTTAAAACTCGGACACGGAAAGTTTGGATCGAATGTTTGAATGAAGCAGGGATTCCGTGTGGAGCTGTTCGCAATATCGCTGAAGTCTTGGCCGACCCGCAACTCGCTGCTCGAGAAATGATCGCCTCACTAAACCATCCAACAGTCGGTCCGCTAAAGATGCTTGGAGTGCCGACCAAACTCTCCGATACCCCCGGTTCGGTTCGAACGCCACCGCCCACCCTCGGGCAACACACCGAGTACGTGCTGACGGAATTACTAGACTTAAGTGCAGATGAAATCGTGGCGTTGCAAAAGGCTGGAGCGATCTAAAACTATCTTGAACTTTTGTCTGACTTCGGCGCCTCCACTTCGTATATCCGAACTAATTCGACTAATTTGTAACCGCGAGTTTGATACGGCGGTACGATACGTTCCGTACGAAGGTACTGCAACATTCCTTCGTCAGCGTAGTCGCAAGGTCCAATGGTCGACACATTCGCCAAATGCTGTTCGAGCGAATTCAAGGACATTTCCTTTTCTAGAATCCTGCGCCTTCTAGGCCAGAAACCGAACCAGTGAATTGTCTCGACTCGCTCTGTACTAGCGAATGCAACAAATACCTCATTACTAATAAACTGGTACCCCGTGTCAGCGTGCGTAGCTGGTGCATCTTCGACCCGTAGATACACCATACTCCCGTGCTCCTTTAGCGACTCGATGAGCGCCTCGGTAAAGCTTCCATCCCCAGACCAGTTAGATGTTTCGATCTGCATGTCGTTGTACCAAAAATAATATCCACGCGAGATTACTACATGAATGGCACGTAAACGAAGCTACAAAAGCTGGGTGAAGCCTAGCAACAATATGAGGTCGAGATCTTGACTAATTGCAGGAAACTACAGAACACGGTTCGTCAACAGGTGGTCATTCACTGCGTCTCAGTAACTTCAATCACACCACGCATCATGGCACTATGCGGAGTACAGATGTATTCATGAATTCCCATATTTGACGGCACGCGAAATTGCACTGACCCTACCTGCCCCGCACCGAGCTCCGCAACCGAAACATCCAAGCTGTCAATTTTAAACCCGTGCAGCATACCGGATTCGACATTACGGAGAACGATGCGCACATCTTCATTTGCCTTGAACCGCAATCTAGGATTCGGAATAGTC
>DODG01000374.1:8986-13457 GCA_003509065.1 Acidobacteriota bacterium | reverse complement strand
CGTTCTTTTGAATCAGGGGCTTGAAAGGCTCTTCAACTAACGTTCGCTGCGTAGCCCGTTGTGTCTCCTTTGCAAAAATTTGTGGTACTTCGGCAGCATTTTTTACAACATAACCTCGCCCGTTACCCCACTCCGCAATATTTGTTAGTAGTTCGTGGTCAGCTTCCTCTCCCATGGCCACAGTTGACACACTGATCTCTGCCTCCGCCATTCTCGTCAGGAGACCTTCGTAATCATCGGGATACGTCCGGCCGTCCGACAACAAGATGATGTGCTTCAAGTCGTCAGAGGCTTCGAGCAAGCTTGTGTAAGCCTCTTCTAAAGCTGGAAAAATATTGGTGTGCCCACTTGGCATGATGGTGCTGATCTTGTTCTTGATCCACACCCTGTTCGACGCTTGTTGTAATAACACTGGCCAGTCAAAACTGTTGTTGAACGCCACAACACCGATTTGATGATGATCGGCCAGCACATCGACCGCTGCCTTGGATGCTTCTTTCGACAATTCAATCTTTGGCCCGACCATGCTCCAAGATTTATCGAGAACTATTATCAGAGCGAATTCCTCAGGACGTTCTCTCACACTGAAGGTGATAGGCAGCATTTTCTCGATCGGACTGTCAGCATAGCCATCTTCACCATACATCGCATCGCCACCAGCCAACACAAAACCACGACCGAGTTCACTAACAAACGCCGACAAAGCTCCTAATTGGATTTCAGTTACTGAAGAGGGCGGAACATCGCTAAAGACAATTGCGTCGTACGGTTCAAGTTCTTCTTTGGTGCTTGGAAGGTCTTCTGGTCTAACTAATTCAACAGAGATCCCACCCGACTCCAGAGCTGCCATTAGAAATCGCTGGCTCTCTTCAAATCCTTCAACGTACATAACCCGAGGTTGTTCAATGACCCATATTGACTGACGCGATTGGTTGTTTTCGAACACTGGATCATCGTCAATGCGAAGATTAATGTCGATTGTCTTTGTGCCAACATCGGTTAGACGACCCTCTAAAACGAACCGCGAGAGACCTTCCTCCAGTTTTATTGATTGCGTCTCATAAAATTCATCGGCCGCTACCGCTTCTAGTAAAGCTGATTGCTGAACTTGACTATAAATAGATACTTCAATTGAAAATGGTTCATTCGCCGCCACTACGTCTGGAACAAGTACCGAGTCGACCCAAGCATCTCCGACGTTACGAGAGTCGATAGGAAAAGTGAACACTTGAATGCCGTCACGCTGCAAACCAGCAAGTGCGTTAGAGGTGCTTCCCGTTGTCTCGTGACCGTCACTCAACAACACGAGACGTTTAATGTGCTCGGGAACGAATTCACGCCGTGCGTCATGCAAGGCTTGCTCGAGGCTCGTCTCCCCTCGATTGAGAAGTTTTCGGCTTTGAGGCTCGTCACCGGATTGGACACCCGAAGCCATTAACCGAAGCTCGTCTGGATCAGCCACGCTTACGGTATCAGCTGCAAAAGCCATTATCTGAACATGATCGGGCTGACCTCGCTCATGTGCCTGAGTTATCCATTCAGCTGCTGCCACACGACTCGCGGAAGAGACACTCGCTGAGAGGTCGAGTAAGTACACAACCGATTGCCAGCTGCCAGACCGTAAGAGCGTTGGCTGTAACAACGCGCCAATGAGAAGGAGTAAGACCAATGAGCGAACGATGCTCTGTAGAATGCGCTGCCGGGATTCAAAACCTGAAAAAGAATCACGTTGAACCCACCAAATAAATGGTAGGACAAGGATGAGCGGTAACGGCCAAAGCTGTTCTAAGGAAATACTCACTTGTTCACACCGTGATCCGACGATGATACGTCCACCATTCAAGAGTAATGAGGACAATACTGATTAGCAAAAGGTACACCCAAAGCTCACGGTGCAGTAAGCGCCGATTCAAAGTCGCGTCGCTATTTTGCTCAACTAGCATTGATCGGTTGAGATCGGAAATGCCGTGGCTGGACAAATTAACCGCCACGTGAATACTTGCATCGCCAGATGAAGCCACAAATAGCCCTGGCTCCAAACACTCAAACCAAGTGCTCCTCAGATTCGTCTTCGCTGCCACAGCTTCCCCGTCGAACGATTTGATCGAGGCTTGCTGCAGCGGTACCTCGACCATGCCGACCCTTCGCCGCAAAGTCAATGACTCACCGACGAACCAAGCAATTACGTTTTTCATGAATATGGGAAAGCCTGGCCGTACAGAAAAATCAGACTCCTCGAAATCAAAATTTACCATTACCCAATGCGGTGAACCCTCCCCTGTAACAATCAATGGGGTCTGTGCAGCCTCAGCAACTATTTGGATGTTTGCCTCGGTAGCAAAATCCAGATGTCTCGCACTTCGAATATCAACATCAATGAAGGACACAAATTTTAAAATTGGATGACTTTCATCCCAGGCTGTGACACGAGACACCACTGCACGTAAAGCTTGGTTACGATCGGATCCGGCCAGCCAGGCTCGACCAGGAGGTTTGAACAATAAGGCCGGCCGACTTGGTGCAGTATTCGGTGCAAAACGATCAAAAACGTATATGTCAACTGCCGACTCGTCGCGGTACATTTCAGGCTGAATTATGCGAAGTTCAACCCGTGGCTCAAGACTCAGAAGGGTTTCAAGGTAGTCATTCCCACTCGTGACTAAGGTGACTTGCACTTCACGTTGGGGAGGTACATAGTCCACAGCAACATCATCTAATGCCAGTGCATCGCCAACTGATTCAATCTGCGCACGAATACCACCGCTCACTTCAGAAGATAGATTCACGGAGGCAAGCAGCGTTTTGCCAACATCTATTGTTAATGCCCTCCGAATAATTGGAGTAGATTCGTTGCTGAGCGTTAGCACAACGTCTGCAGATTGACTCGAATAGCTAGTGATTTCGACATGGGCAGTGCGCACATTCGACCCAGGGTCGCTCGAATCAATATTGAATCCTGTAATGGCTATATTATTTGCCGGCTCGAAGACAGACAGTAGCCGAACCCCGGCGGGTAGACTAGCCCAGTTAGCACCGTCGGAGATAAAAATTGTTTCCCAGGTTACCTTGGGATTGACAGCCGGAAGCGCCATCGTCGCAGCGGTCGGCGACATCGTTTCAAGGGCAACCAGTAACTCTTCTCGATCAGCTGTCATCCGAGTGGAGATCCGCCCACTTGTGTCGGCAAGCAAGAATTTGTCTGTTGCCCCGGCAGATTCGATGATCTGCTGGGCACGTGTGCGCGCATGAAACCAGCGAGTCTTTCCATCGGCTGTTGCCCCTGCCATCGATAACGCCGTGTCTAAAATAAGCACAACGTTCCGTGGTTCACCAGTTAAGGTATCGCTATTCGGCTGACTGAATGCCAAAACTATCAGGAGTGCAATCGTAAGCGTGAGCAGTAAAGACAGTAGTCGACGAAGGCGCTCTAACAACGATCGATGTTGAGTATCTTCCAGTACTCGCCGCCATAACAATAGCGAGGCCACAGACACTCGCGGATAACGAAGTTTCAAAAAGAATAACCAGATAACTAACAAGGAGGTTGCTGCACACAGCAGTAAAACCTGCCAGCCTGTTAATGCAAGAAACGTCACGCCAGAAACCTCTTTTGTCTAAACACCTGGAGAATCACATCCTCGAACGGCACATCAGTATCTGTACGAACGTAACCGAGTCGGTACCGCGCACAGTAAGCCGCAAGGTGTTCGCAAAATTCATCAAAAGTCTTCTCATAGGCTGACAAGAGTGCGGGAGAGGCCGCGATGGCGAGGGTGTTGCCAAGTTCTGTATCGACTAATTCTAGATCACCTCGGAGCTCAGGTTTCGCATCCGATCGATGCACGACATGCACAGCGAATATGTCGTGATGTGAGTATCGCAATAGATTCAACGAAGCCTCAAACCCATAAGGATCCAAAAAATCTGAAATCACAACTGCAACACCTCGTGGACGCTTACTTCGACAAAATTTTTCAAACGATCTTTTAGCATTCGTTTCACCACCCGCGGTCAATTGTTCAAGAAACTTAAAAACCTTAAAAATTTGTCCTTTTCCTCGTTGCGATGCCATCTCCCGTCCAAGATGGTCAGTGTACGGCGTAAGAGTCACGCGGTCGAGGTGAGCCAACGCGATGTAACTGAGAGCAGCAGCCACTTGTCTGGCATAGGTCAACTTCGAAGGATCTCCGCCTGTCATAGACTGGCTACAATCCACAAAGAGATACACTGGAAGATCTTGCTCTTCCTCGAATAACCTGAGTAATAGTTTTTCAAGTCGCTGATAAGCTCGCCAATCGACTCGGCGAAAATCATCACCAGGGGCGTAGGCTCTATGGTCAGCGAACTCAAGGCCAGCCCCAAGTTTCCGCGTACGTCGGTCGGCTTTGGAATGCCCACCGAACATTCGCTTGGAAACGATCCGGAGATATTCCAGTTTTTTTAGAAATTCGCCATCGAATAGCGCATCCTG
>DODG01000374.1:0-8606 GCA_003509065.1 Acidobacteriota bacterium | reverse complement strand
AGAATCAGGTCAGTGACTCCGGCGTATTCGCTAACACTGCTTCGAGAAGCATGTCGGTATTAATTTGCTCAGCCTCGCCTTCGAAGTTCAAAAGCACCCGGTGTCGTAATGCAGGCAATGTTAGCTGCCGAATATCCTCACATGACACATGGAGGCGATTAGCAAGTAGAGCCCGTATCTTGCCGCCTAGAACTAGGGCTTGCGCACCCCGTGGGCTCGCACCATAACGGACGTACTTGCGAACAAGAGGCTCAGCGTAGGGAGAATCCGGATGCGTTGCCAAAGTCAAACGGATTGCATATTCCTGAATCGGTCTAGCAATCGGTACCGCCAAAGCCGTCTTACGCATGTCGGCCAACTGCTCGCCAGTAAGCACTCGCTCGAGCTCAGGCTCTCCTAGCTGTGTCGTCCGGTCAAGAATCTGATGCAAACTCTCCATATCGGGATAGGCGACCTTCAGTTTTAGGAAAAACCGGTCAAGTTGAGCTTCTGGCAGAGGGTACGTCCCTTCCATTTCGAGTGGGTTCTGGGTGGCTAGCACAAAGAATGGGCGGTCCAATTGGTAAGTGCGCGTGCCAATCGATACACTTTTTTCCTGCATGGCCTCAAGCAGCGCCGACTGCGTCTTTGGTGTAGCGCGGTTAATTTCATCAGCTAACACGATGTTTGAGAACAATGGACCTGGCTGAAATTCAAAACGCTTTTCGCCCTGCTTGGTTTCCTGAATGACGTTAGTGCCAGTAATGTCCGCAGGCATCAAATCTGGAGTAAATTGGATCCGTGCGAACTTCAAATGTAAAACATCGCTCAAGGTATGAACTAGCTTGGTTTTTCCAAGACCTGGTATCCCTTCAAGCAAGACGTGCCCATCCGCCAGTAAACTAAGCAGCACTCCTTCAACTATGTCCTGATAGCCGACAATCCGCTTCGCCATCTCATTAGTGACGAGCGCGAATTGACGTTGGAATGTTTCGATTTGCTTGTCGATGTCAGTAATCATATTTCTAGCGTGGCCCAACGGCCTGAAAGTACTGTTTAACGAGGTCACGATACAGCCAAGGAATGCTGTCGGTATCCAGTATCTCGGAGTCTTGATAGGAAATCATCGATCCGATTTCTTCATAGTGCAACTTTGATTGAGACGCCTGACTTGGTTGATCAACCAACCTATCGTCGGGCTGACCAGATGGCTGCGGCTGCACTTCTAGGATTTCTGGCTGCAACTCAACTTCAAGTGATGTTGGTGAGCCGTATTCGATAATGTCTCCAGCCCCCGGCGCAGATAAGTCGCCCTGACCTTGCTCGTCGGTCGGGACGCCGGGACCGCCGGTCTCCATCGGGGTGCCAGTCTGACTCCCAGTCGTATCACCTTCTTGAGGTGTTGCGGTCATCTGGTCTTCAGTTGACGGCTCTCCATTAGCCAGTTGTTGCTCATTATTAGATCCTTGTCCGCTCTGTACTGCTTGCTCAAGCTGATCAAGACGTTGAGCCGCCGCTTCCCGTAACTCATCACGCTGCTGCTCCCTGAGCATCTGTTCAAGATCGTCGGCAAGCTGCTCAAAGGCGTGCTGCATGGCTTCATCGTTTCCCTCACTCAACTGCCCAGCGGCTTCCGTTAGCTCTTCAGCCAAAGCTTCAAGCTCGTCACTCGACATCTCAGCAAGTTCATTCAAGCTTTGCTTAAGCGATTCCAGATCTGCTTCCGTAAAATCCAGCTCCTGAGCGAGATCGCGTAGTTCGCGAGCTGCCATTTCAAAATCCTTGCGCTGCAACGCCTCGACGAGTGCATCTGAGCCGATTCCATCAAGCGACTCGGCCATACTTTTCATTAACGCTTCCATCAGATCGGAATCCAGTGACCAGTTCTCCTCTGTAAGCCGCATTTCACGAAATTCGACTTCATCTTGAACCGACAACTGCCTTTGGATAAGTTGTTCGCGAAAATCCTCGCTTAACTGGATCGCTTCTAGGCCATCAATGAATTCTGCCTGCGATAAAATCTGCCGTGCTTCATCAATATTCACCAAGTCCTGATCGACTACATCAGACACTAAAGGATCAGCCTGTAACCACCCACGGGTCCACGAAAGGGGAATCAGGTTTAAAATGAAACACAAAGCCAAAAGAGCAACTGTAAGCCGAGAACTTTTAGGTACCGAATAAGGAAAGAGTTGAGTTAGATCCAGAATTTCGGTGGTACGTGCTGCCCGCCCACGTTGCAAATCGATCCAAGGAGAACTGAGACCCTTCCGATAGAACCAATATGCGGTGGTTAACTCATCGTCCAAAGTAGCCTTCTCGTCTACGGCTACTGCAATACTAGCCAGCGATTTACGTCGCAGAAACATCCAACTCGCATAGGCAACCAGCGCGGCGAACCAGAGCGACAACACCGTAACCACCGCCACCCATGACACCGGTGACAGCTTGTGCCAAGCACTTAAGACAATTGGCACGACAAGGGATAAAGTGAAGCCAGTTAACCACTCGCGAGTCAACGAATTTCGTCGACAGCGACGCTCGACATGCGACAGCATTTGAACGACGCGCTCACCATCGGTAGCGGATAAAGGATTCTTAATCATAAAAACTTAATAACAATACTTCATTTAGTCTATCTTATGGTCTTCCGCGCAATCACACTCGAAATCATCTGACCATCGAATAAACCTTCCCGTTGCTTTATTATCTCAAGGGGTGCAACTAACGTCCTTAGTTCGCCAGGCATAAGCAGAAAGTCAGGATTGGTTGGCTTGCCGAAACGCTCCTGTCCGCTCATGAACGTTTCATAAAAAAGCACACCACCTAGAGAAACAGCGTCGATTAACATTTCAAAGAGAGGTCGATGTAGATATCGAGTTACGACAATAAGATCGTAACACTCACGGCCAAGATCAACTTGGCCCAATTCCAAATCCACCACATTCGTCACCAAGTTTAGAGCTAGCCGATTTGCAATTGTTTGGAGTTCGTTGATTGCTCGTTCGTCACGGTCTACAGCACGAACATGCCATCCCAGAGCCGCTAACAGAAGTGCGTGTCGACCACGGCCACTTGCTACGTCCAGCGCCCTACCATTGCAATTAATCTCTACATAATCGAGCAACCACGGCGCGGGGCCTGTAATCATCTGCGGTTTATACGAACGATCATGTCGCCAGCACGACATACCACCGACCATATTTAGTACGTTGTTGAAACCGGCTTGCAAAAGAAATTCTGCGGCGACTTTGCTTCTAATTCCGTGCTCACAATAGACTAGGACTGGCTTATCAAAATCCAAGACAGCTGGCGCTGAGGCGATGAAATCCAGCGGCGTTAGTTTCGCGTCTGGAATATGCCCTAACGTCGTAAATTCTTTCGGCGTTCGAACATCTAAGATTTGCACCGGTTCAATACGAATCAAACGCTCAGCTTCAACCGCATCTATTTGTCTCACAACGCTCAGTTGTGTATGGGGCTTATTGGGCACAATAGGAATAAAAAGACAGCATATCGCAGAAAACTGCTGAATCCTTGCTACACGAAGGATTTCAAAAATACCTAGCCTGTCATCACTAGAAACACTGCATCCTTTTGAGGTGTTTACGAGGCACCCTGTTGCTTGTTAACCTCACTAAATGCGGGCGAATCTGTTCCCTATATTCCTCATCACGGGCGTTTGTCTACACGCTGGAATTCTTTATGGGCAGCAACAGGTCCCACTTTTTCGGTCAACCACGGACATCGTACCGCTGTACGTAACGGTCACCGACCGAAACGACCGCCTCGTGGCCAACTTGTCAAAGGAAGATTTCGAAGTGTACGACGATGAAGCAAAACAAGACATAGTGCTTTTTTTAAATGAAGTGCAGCCCATCACAGTCGTCGTCATGCTTGATACGAGTTTCAGTATGGCCGGTAAATTAAACCTGCTAAAAGCGGGCGCTGAACAGTTTCTGATTCGCATGCTTCCAGCCGATCGCGGTCGCGTTGGTGCCTTTAACGATAAGATCCAGATTAGCGCAGAGTTTACGAGTGACCGAGATGATCTGATCAACGAACTTCAACTTCTGGATTTTGGTAACCCTACGCGTCTTTACGATGCCATCGCTGCAGGTGTAAATGAACTTCTCGGCATCGACGGTCGTCGTGTTGTGCTGATCTTCACCGATGGTGACGATACAAGTAGTCAGTCGGACTGGAAGGAAGTTCTTGAAGTTGCCCGAAACGAAGAGGTGATGATCTACGCGATCGGGCTCAGGGCTGAATTCTTTAACGGAAGACGCACAGTTAGAAGCAGTCCTGATCGTAACCTCAGGCGTTTTGCTCAAGAAACTGGAGGAGGCTACTTCGAACTGCAGGAGAATGATGAACTCGGTTCAACCTTTACTCGTGTGGCCCAGGAACTTCATAGTCAGTACTTAATCGGATTTTCTCCAACAGAACTCGACGGAAAAGTGCACGAACTATCGGTTCGCGTGCGTAATCAAAACATGACGGCTCGTGCTCGACGCAGCTATGTCGCTTCAGCCGGACGACTTAGCTCCGTACCGAACTGATTTTAGTTGCTCTACCAAAGTCACAAGGACTCAAGGCATCATTTAGCGTGGTTGTCAGCGCTCTAGCTAGACCAGTAAAGAGAAAGACTCTCTCCCCCAGCAATAGCTGGCACGATCTCAACAATATCCCCGTCGGTTAGAGTTCGATCGCCAGCTCGATGAAGTAGCATCTCGTTGTTTACCGCAATATTGATCATCGCGTCATCAAATTGTGTTCGAAAGCCTGGCAGTTGCTGCTCGAGGACGTCAATGAGATCAGCAACGGTCAATACAGATTCAGTAATAGTCAATGTGTCCGACTGGTCATTCTGTAGCAAGACCGGCAGCCTGACCACTATCGCCATAAACCGCTAAGCTCCCAGAACACTTTCGAGCTCGCGCCGCCATTCATCAATCGGCACACCGTCTGTATTCAAATGGGAAATTTCATAAAAACGGCTCAGCAATTGATCAAACTCATGTCTGTCAATTTTTTCTGTCTTGTACGCACCGACGCCAATTTCCTCGTTGAACCAGCGATCCGGCAGCGTGTCATCACATCTCCGCACACCTAATCGTGCATTGATCATGCGCTCGACCCCCATGATGTTTAAACCCACCTGATCGAGCCCTTCTACGTCGAAATTAAGTCCAGTCACATTAGCAATCTGTTCAGAAAATTCTTCGAGCCCAGGTAATGACGGACTATTAAAGAGTTTCGTCGTGAATCGACACATACCAACCGCATCACCGACCGCGTAGACATTCTCACACACTCGGACAGCCCGCTCCTTATTCTCGTAGTGATTCGGAGCGGCGCTAACTGGACCTCCGTAGAGTTTGGCCTTAAAAGCTGGGTCATCGTTGATACGTGCGTTTATCTCAAGCGTGGCCCGATTTCGGAGATGGTCCATTCCACGCGTAGAAACCGCGAGACCGAGCGCAAATGCCTTCAGAATACGTGCATCGTGCGGATCACTCTGCATCAAACCCTTCACTGCCATCCGATACTGTAAAGCTTCAGGGGGAAAGTGTCCGCGTTCAACAGCCCGAGTGCTATCGGCCAAAACATTACCAAAGCCTTCTCGCCTGGCCATCATAAAGAGAAGCTGTTCCACGACATCAGCTTGGCCCCAGGTGAGGTCTATCCCTCCTGTGTCCTTTATCGTGATGATGCCACGCTGAAACAATTCCATCGACCACGCGATCATGGAGCCGGCCGACGCCGTGTCGAGTCCTAAATCATTACAAATATTGTTAAGGCGGATGACGGATTCAAGCCGATCGATGCCGAGGTTCGGACCAAACTTGCCAAGTGTCACGTACTCTGGTCCATCACCACGCCCATACTTGTCGTCTGGATCACCATGCAGATCATTAAGGGGTCGACAATTTACCGGACACCGAAAACATCCGGCCATCCCAGGTCGATACGGGGTTATATTTTCTGCATCCAGGCGATCGGTCCAAGTAGTCTCTTGATTATTCTTGGTACCCATCGCTCCAAGGATCCGGCTGGGCCGATAAAGAAATGGGGTGCCCATCGTACGTAAGGCATTCTTGACGACCGATGTGCCTAACAACTTGGTCGCAATCGTCTTGTTGTAGCCCTTGTACGGCTGAGCCGTATCAAAATCATGCGTCTGTCCCTGAAGCACAACAGCTTTGAGACGCAGTGACCCCATCTTTGCCCCTGGGCCACCCCTCGCAAAGCACGCTTTTGGTCCAGTCATGATGGCACTGGTCAAGACAAGGTTCTCTCCAGCCGTCGTGATGCTGGCCATAGCCAGATCGCGAGCCCACGTCCCGTGCATGTCCACTGCAATACGAGTACGGAGATCATCATTGTCGAGACCCAAGTACGGTCTACCATCGAGAAACTCTATCTGTCCACCGGCGACACGAATCACTGTCCACTCCACCGGACGTCCGTAAAGCACGAGGTGGTCGATCCCATTCATTTTGAGGAAAGACGGAAAATAATCGCCAGCACTACCGTCCATCAAAACACCAGACTCAGGCGACCAGGATGTGGCATTACCTCGTGCAGCACTAGGCACGATGCCGGTCAGAACGCCCGAACCAAAAATTAAGGGTACGTCTGGATCCAGTGGCTCAAGTTGCTCGTCGAGTAACCGATAAAGGTAGAACATATTCGCCCCGCGGCCCGCCAATAAAGTCTGGATGACTGCTCGAGGAGTGTAGGCCCGCTTGACCTCTTGTCGTTCAAGGTCAATAAACAGCGTCGCTCCTTGCGTCGGAAACTGCTCCACCTTGGGTAACTCGGCAATTAACTTGGCAACGCGATCTTGAAGTGCCATATCGAAAACGGTACCACATTTTCTGATATGAATTTCGCTTTTCAGACTTGAGAATTTCTTGCAGATGAGGGCCTGTATCGGAAGAATAGGAGGTACAGTGGAATGACTACTAGGAGGTCTAGATGCGTATTCGTGTAAAGATCGGAGTCCTGTTACTAATGTCCTCACCTGCGATGGCTCAACTACCAGGAGATCGACCAGCTCCAAACCCACATTCGACACGCTCGGTTGTCATCGCCCGGAATGGAATGATCGCAACTAGCCAACCCTTAGCTTCCGCCGCTGGCCTACAAGTAATGCAGGAGGGTGGAAACGCGATCGACGCTGCCATAACTGCCGCAGCAGTCCTAGCCGTTGTTGAACCGACGATGAATGGCATCGGCGGCGACTTATTCGCGATTGTTCACGATGGCGAAACACGCCAGTTGCGTGCCCTCAACGCAAGTGGCCGTTCACCCTATGCAGCTTCACCAGACGTGTTTGCATCCAAAAGCCTTGAAAGTATTCCCGACTCAGGCATCCTCTCAGTCTCAGTACCAGGCGTTGTTGATGGCTGGGTTGAACTCCTTAAACATCATGGAACCATTTCCCTAGAACGGGCATTAACACCGGCCATTAATTACGCAAGGAATGGTTTTCCGGTATCGGAAGTAGTTGCGCACCAGTGGGAAGATTCCACGCAGAAACTCATGCGTGACCCTGTAGCAGCCAGTACTTTCTTACACAACGGACGTGCACCGAGAACCGGCGAGGTATTTTCAAACCCAACCCTGGCGAGATCACTCGAACTGATCGCAACCGAAGGCCGGGATGCATTCTATGGCGGCCCGCTCGCGGAAGCCATTGTCGAAACATCAAGACAGCAAAATGGCCTCTTTGCAATGAAGGACTTCCTGGATCATCGTTCAGATTGGGTCGATCCAATCAGCACGAACTATCGCGGGTACGAAGTGTACGAAATGCCACCAAATACCCAAGGCATCACGGCACTTCAGATGTTAAATCTTCTGGAAGACTACGATTTACAAACACTCGGTCACAACTCTGCAGAATATCTGCATCTTGTCGTAGAAGCCAAGCGAATTGCCTTTGCGGATCGCAATGCTTTCATTGCCGATCCCGACTCAGTGCCACAAGCTGTACTCAGCACCTTGTTGTCCAAAAACTATGCAGCATTACGCCGGAAAGAAATAAATCTCGACTACCGAGCCGACTCGTACAAACCTGCTAATCTCAGTGACCAAGTTGCAACAGCGGAAGGGCATCAAGATCTATCTGGCCGTGACCTAGGCGACACTATCTACATGACTGCTGCCGACGGAGACGGTAACGTTATTTCACTGATTCAGAGCCTGTTTGGCAACTTCGGCTCAGGCGTCGTTGCAGGTGATACTGGAATTGTCTTGCAGAACAGAGGAAGTCTGTTTTCACTTAAGAAAGAACATCCCAATCTTCTCTCACCCCACAAGCGCCCATTTCACACACTGGTGCCGGCGATGGTCTTTAGCAATAATCGTCCCTGGCTCTCATTCGGCGTCATGGGTGGTGACATGCAACCCCAAGGACATGTGCAGGTTCTATTAAATCTCATCGACTTCGGAATGAATATTCAAGAGGCAGGGGAAGCCGCTCGAGTTAGGCACTCCCCCTTGGGAGTTCTCCTTGAATCCGCCATTACGGTCGAGGCTCGTTGGGGATTGCAACAGCGCGGTCACCGACTACGAAACAGCATCGGTGCTTTTGGTGGATTCCAAGGAATCTTGAT
>DODG01000054.1 GCA_003509065.1 Acidobacteriota bacterium | reverse complement strand
TGGCACAGGATCATCGTAACGCCACAAGTGCACACGGTATGGTGGTCTCTATATCGGTGGAGGCGAGTGACGTCGGTGCGAAAATTCTAGAACAGGGTGGTAATGCGGTTGACGCGGCTATTGCGACCGCGTTTGCCTTGGCCGTGACTCATCCGTCTGCTGGCAACATTGGTGGCGGTGGTTTCATGTTGGTCCATCCTGGTGATGGTAGTGCGCCAACTTTCATCGACTATCGCGAAAAAGCGCCACTTAGTTCAACGAAGACGATGTTTCTCGATGAGCAGGGTGATTATGTTGATGGCGGCAGCAGGAAGAATCATCTGTATGTAGGCGTGCCTGGCACAGTAGCCGGTATGGTACTGGCCCACGAACAATTTGGTTCGTTAGCGTGGACTGAACTGGTTACGCCAGCCGTGACATTAGCCGAAGACGGTTTCGTTTTAAATCACCTGGCTGCTCAGCTCAATCGCGTGCTCGAACGATCAAACAACGATGAATTCAAGCGGGTCTATGGTAAGTCTGGTGGAGACGAACCATGGTTGCCGACCGATCGCCTTGTGTTGGGTGACCTGGGGCGTACGTTGCGTCGCATCAATGAACTGGGCTTAGATGGGTTCTATAGCGGTGAGACTGCCGATCTCTTACATGAGGAAATGCAGCGTGGTGGGGGATATATCACGCGCGAGGATTTAACAGCATACGAAGCAGTCATTCGCGAGCCGATTCACGGCATGTTTCGCGGCTACGACATCTATTCTGCACCACCCCCCAGTTCTGGTGGTATCTCACTCACGTTGATGCTTAATATGCTTGAGAACTTCGATTTAAAGGCAAGCGGGCGTTGGTCGAGTGAGACGGTCCACATCATCGTTGAAACGATGCGTCGTGCTTACGCCAACCGTGCGAAATATTTGGGAGATTCTGACTTTATCGACATTCCTACACACCTCACGGACAAGCTCTATGCCAAGGGATTGGCTGAAGGTATTGACGTAACCCGAGCGACGAGGAGCGAACAATTCGGTCCGCCGATCACTCTAGTGGCTGAAAGCCCGGAAACGACACATTTTTCGGTTATCGACTCTACCGGGATGGCGGTGTCGAACACCTACACACTAGAGAATGGATATGGTGCAGGAGTTGTTGTCACGGGTGCCGGCTTTTTACTAAACAACGAAATGGGGGATTTTAATAAGAAGCCTGGCTTAACTTCACCACGCGGCGAAATTGGGACGTTAGCCAATCAAATTGCTCCCGAGAAACGGATGCTAAGTTCTATGACGCCGACCATCGTGTCACGTGACGGCAAAGTCTATTTGGTTACCGGTAGCCCAGGCGGTCGGACAATCATCAATACTGTTCTCAACGTTACGTTGAATGTCCTTGAGTTCGAAATGAATATGCGGGAGGCCGTTGATGCCCCACGCCTCAATATGCAGTGGATGCCAGACCGCCTTGGTTTCCAGGCAGCGGAGGATCCACAATACGCTGATCTTGTCGATGCGCTCCGTGCCATGGGTCATACCGTGGCGCGTGGAGGTGGAGGTGATGCCAATTCGATTCTCGTTGAAGATGGCACTTTTATTGGTGCAGCAGACAACCAGAATGGCGGTGCTTCAGGTGCGTCAGGGAGTCAGTAGAGTGCTAAGGGTTAAGAAGAAGCCCATTGAGGTGAACACAATACTTTTATTTTGCTGAGGTTGCATCGGATGTTGCATAAAGGAGCCTGACATGTCCGCCCATCTTGCGTTACGTTCCGGTAATCCGGCATTGTCGGCCGATACTTTCACGAGCATTCCTCGCACGAGTAGCGAGAATGCTATGACCGTCAGCGGGACCGTCAACAAGACGGCCTTAGGACTCGCCATTCTTTTTGTGGCAGCGACCTACGTCTGGAGTCAAGGAGTAGCCGGTGCTCTTCCAACTGGCTTGATCTGGGGCGGGTTTATCGGTGGGTTTGTTGTGGCGCTAGTCACGGTTTTTAAGCAGACCTGGGCTCCCTATACCACACCACTCTATGCTGGACTTGAAGGCCTTGCCCTAGGTGGGATCTCGTTTATTTTTGAACAGCAATATCCTGGCATTGTGTCGCAGGCGATTTTTTTAACCTTTGGGACGCTTGGTGGATTGCTGCTGGCGTACCGCAGTGGGGTCATTCGTGCAACCGAGAACTTCAAGCTCGGCGTGGTCGCTGCTACCGGGGGTATCGGGCTTGTGTATTTCCTTAGCTTTATTCTCGGTTTCTTCGGTATCGATATTCCACTCATTCACTCAAGCGGCACGTTTGGAATTCTGTTTAGCCTCTTTGTGGTCGTCATCGCCGCACTGAACTTAGTACTCGATTTCGACTTCATTGAGGAAGGAGCCGAGCGCGGCGCACCACAGTACATGGAATGGTATGGCGCCTTCGGCCTTCTTGTAACCCTCGTCTGGCTCTATCTAGAGATTCTTCGCCTGTTGGCGAAGCTTCGATCCAGATGATTGGTTCGCGGTGGTCGTTGCCACAGCGCTCCACTTTTGCGTTGCGTCGCAACGAGTAGGGCTATGGATACAGCCGGCGGCAGAGCCAATCGTTGTTGACACGTTCGTAACAGAGTCGATCATGTAGCCGGTTGGCGCGACCCTGCCAGAACTCGATTCGCTGCGGGATGACCCGAAAACCGCCCCAAAACGGCGGTAGCGTAATAGGTTGGTCGGCGAATTTCTTCTCGTGTTCGCGCACCCGTTGCTGGAGTTCATCCACGCTGGTTAGGGTCGCACTCTGTGATGAGGCCCAAGCACCGATCTGGCTGCCACGCGACCTTGTGTGAAAATAGGTGTCAGATTCGTCAGTTGAGACGCGCTCGGTTATGCCCTCAATGCGTACCTGCCGTTGTAGCACTGTCCAGTGAAAAACGAGAGCCGCGCGCGGGTTCGCATCAAGTTCCGCACTCTTTCGGCTGTTGTAGTTAGTAAAAAGAACGAACCCACGCTCATCAAAACCTTTAAGGAGCACGAGGCGCGCCGAAGGTGTACCTTCGGCGGAGGCGGTGGCCAGCGTCATCGCTTCAGGAAGGGCAATGCCGCTGTCTTTGGCCTGCTCGAACCACTCACCGAAAAGACGTAACGGATCCGGTCCGGCTGTTTTTTCAGACAAACCTTGCGTGAGCCCTTTCACTCCCTGTCCGAGCGACAACAGCATGCGTAGCTTACTTATGAATGGCATGGCAAAGTTCACATTATTCACGGCCAACAGTTAGTTGTGCGGTGTAGACAAAATCACCGAGGTCAGAATCATCGTCGTTCCCAGCGTTGGCTGCGACATGAAAAACAATTGGGCTAGTTGGTGTAACCGGCGACGACCATTCGATGACCCAATTTGCCAGTCCTGGGGTGAGCAGCGTGCTTCCAACAGTTGTGTGCTGCACATACTCCACATCACTTGTGTCACCAACCACGGTTGTTGTGTGTGCATCAAAAGGTCGTAAAGTGCCAGCTTGCCGTCCGACATCTGACCCTTCAAGAAATCGCGCTGTCAGTTGGAACCCTCCGCGCCTCATCTCGACGTGGTTAAGCATGATGTTCATTTGGTAAGTTTGGCCCGGAAGGTAATCGTTCGGTATACCGCTAAGTGTCAGTGTCCCATCCGGATTATTAAGTTCATGATCCCAGTGGCATTCAAGACATGTATCCTCGCCGAAGCCGCCTGTGTGAGCCGGTGGTGGCCCGTCGAGATAGCCCGCCACCGGAAATGTGATGCTAAGACCCACGACCGTGAAGCACGCGAGCAGGCAGTAAATACGTTGGCTTGCCAAAATAGCGTTAAGGAACTTTCGTTCGTCCAATGGTGTTGGTATCTGTACCAAACCAGATTTCTTGCGCCGGTGCGTAGTAGTACATGTGACGTACGGTGCCGCCACCACTTTCGATCGGTGTGATACTGAAAAAATCGTCCGTTGATGGATCGAAGCCGACGAACTGATTGGGTTGTAAACCAGATTCTACGAACCAGAGGCGATCTTGGTCGTCCATCGCTGTGCCGTAAGGACGAGAATTCGCACCGCCCGGTGTTTCCCATTCCTGAAATTGTGCGGTGCCTTGATCATAACGCCCGATCATTCCATTGGCGTAGTCGACGTACCAGATCGCATCGTTCGAATCGATCTCTATCCGCCGCGGCCTTGCTTTCTCACGCGGCAGGGCGATCTCTCGAAGCACTAGCGTCTCGGGGTCGATTGTTGCCAATTTATGCGAACCAAACTCAACGATCCAAGGCACATTGTTTGAGTCCATCTTGATACCGTACGGTCTTGCACCCGAGGTTGGAACTTTTACCAAATCAATTGCCCCACTCGCTTTATTCAACCGGCCGATAAAATTTCCGCCCTGCACTGTGAACCAGATGTTACCCAGATCATCGAAGACTAGCGTGTGTGGGTCGCGTGCGGCGGAGTCTGGCATCGGATACTTCTTGATGTCGCCATTCTCAGGATTGAGTTTCCCGATATAAGAATTAAGGTTTCCAGCGAACCAGACTGATCCATCGCTGTCTACGATCAGGTTGTGTGGACCAGCTCCCGAACCCAATTCATAGCGCTGGAATTCACCGGTCGTTGGGTCGAGTCTCGCGAGGTATTCGCCTTGTTGACCACAAAACCAGACACGATTTGCACTCTCAGTGTAAGGATCGCGTGGCCGGGTATCATCCCAGGGAACGGTCCACTCCATGATATCGACCGTGTTACGCTCAGGTGTGGCTGTACTAACGGGGATTACAAGAAGCAGCAACAGCAAACTCAAATACTTCATGGCTATCCTCCGAAGGGCAAATCCATGTTAACGATTCCAGATAAGCAGGCAATACCTAAGATGCTACCTTAAAACCGCAATCTGGAAAATGATAGTTCTGAGTCTTTGAAAGATTCAATAGGATGCATAGGGAATAGGAGCAGTTTCCCAACATTTCGAAGGAGCACAGTGATGCAGGTCATTGACGAAACAACAATCAAGAGCCGCACTGGCGAGGCTGAAGCGTTGGAGGCAGTTGACCGAGCATTTCGGGCGTTAGCAGAAGGACGAGTAATGCAACCGCCACCGATGAGTCTCGACGTCCAACCTGCTGGTGGTGAAGTGCATGTTAAGGGTGCATGTCTAGCCGGTTCACCGGTGTTCGCCATTAAGGTAGCCTCTGGCTTCTATGGTAATCAAGCATGTGATTTACCTACCGGATCTGGGTTGGTACTTGTTTTTGACGCGACAACGGGATTTCCTCTAGGAGTGTTACAGGATAATGGTTATCTGACTGATTTGCGTACCGCTGCGGCCGGTGCTTTGGCCGCACGCCTTCTCACCAAGGAAAATATTCGGAAGGTTGCCTTCATTGGCAGTGGTGTCCAAACACGTTTTCAGAGTCGTGCGATCGCGCGGGTACGTCAGTGGACAGAGGCGGCTGTGTGGAGTCGCAATCCCATAAACGCACAGCGGTGCTGTGAGGAATTGACCAACGAACTTGAGCGATTGTTCGTGCCGGCGGCCAGTGTGGAGGAGGCGGTAAAAGATGCACAGCTCGTTGTGACAGTCACACCGAGTCGCACGCCGCTGGTTGAGTCCGCTTGGCTCGCGCCAGGTGTCACGATCTTAGCTGTAGGTTCTGATGGTCCTGATAAGCAGGAACTTGCACCTTCGGTTCTGGGAGAGGCAGACAAGGTCGTGGCAGATCGCTTGAAGCAATGCCTTGAGCTTGGCGAAATTCATCATGCTGTAGGTGCCGGAGTCTTGCGTGCGGAACAAGTATATGCGGAACTTGGAGAGATCCTGATTGGTGAGAAGCCTGGCCGAGAGGGTAACGAACGTATCGTCTGCGATCTCACAGGTGTGGGTGCACAAGATGCAGCAATTGCTGAGATCGCCTGGGAATCTTAACCGTTTCCGATTTGTCCTTGGTGAGGTCTAATTATCACTTGTTTTAATTAGCAGGGAAAGCCTGGAGACTTGTCCTTTGAAAGCGTGAATACCCAATGAAACAGTTCACATATGTAGGTGGATGGCTGATTGCAGGGTTGTTGTGGTTTACGAGTGTGGCACCCGTTTCGGCGGAGGGGCCGAAGTTGTTGGTCCTCTTGGTGGTCGATCAATTCCGAGCGGACTACGTCGAAACGTACGGCAGGCAATGGTCCGGTGGATTACGGCGACTTATCGACAACGGGGCATGGTTTACTGAGGCGGCATACCCCTATCTCAACACCGTCACGTGTGCAGGTCATGCGACAATCGCCACAGGCACGTATCCGTCGACCCACGGCATAATTGGCAATGAATGGTGGGACCGGGCATTGAGCCAGGAGGTCCGCTGTACCTTCGATCCTGATGCGGAGGTAGTGAGTTACGGGATTCCTCAACAACCTGGCGAAAGCCCGAATCGTCTCCTGATCCCAACGCTGTCAGATGAGCTACGACTACAACTTGATTCGGATGCGCGTGTGGTGACTTTTTCACTGAAAGAGCGATCTGCCATCATGCTTGGGGGCCACTTGGCAGACGTGGTGACATGGTTCGGACGCAACAATGCCTGGGTCACTTCATCCGTTTACACCAAACGACCGATCCCTTTTCTTGCTGATTTCATACAGGCGTCTCCAATTGAGGTGCTGCATGGGACACGTTGGAGTCGAACGCTTGCGGCCACCAACTACTTGTACGAGGATGACATCGACGGCGAACGACCCTGGCCATATTTGAAAGGAACTTTTCCACATTTACTCGAGGGCGAGCAGGGTCTGCCTGATGAGCAATTCTACGAACGTTGGCAGCACAGTCCTTACTCGGATGACGCGCTTGGGCAAATGGCCGTGGCTTCTCTTGAACAACTGCAATTGGGACAGCGCGCCTCAACTGATTACCTCGCGATTGGATTTTCGGCGCTCGATAAAGTCGGTCATCGTTTCGGACCCAAGAGTCATGAAGTACAAGATGTGTTGATTAGACTTGATGCCACCCTTGGCAAGCTACTCGACGAACTCGACCGATGGGTAGGTCAAGATCGGTACGTGGTTGGACTGTCTTCGGATCATGGGGTCTCACCGATTCCAGAACAGATGATTGCGCTAGGTTTCGATGCGGGGCGGCTTCGGTCTCGACCCGTTCGTGAGCATCTTGAGAACGTGCTTGAACAGTTGCTTGGTCCAGGACCACACGTGGCTGGCATGGCGGTCAACAGCGTTTATCTTGTGCCAAACGCGCAGCGTCAGTTGGCCCAGAATCCTCAACTGCGTGTTGGTGTCTTGGAGGGGTTTAAAGAAATTCCAGGAATCCAAAAAGCGTTTTTTGCCGACACACTGCCTGAGCGACGATGGTCTGAAGATGACCTTGAACGCGCAGCAGCATTAAGCTTTTACCCGGGTCGAACTGGCGATCTGGTGTTTGTGCCAAAACCCTACTGGATGAGTGGTGGTAACCCAGCGTCGCATGGGACTGCCAATT
>DODG01000334.1 GCA_003509065.1 Acidobacteriota bacterium | reverse complement strand
AGGGTCGCTACGAGAACCTGTGAATAGTGGATCTACTACAACACCTTCGGCGCCGGCCGGGACTTTCATTGCCAGTTCAACTAATTTTTCGTAGAGCACATCGGAATCTAATTCGTATCCGGCCAGTGCCTTGCTGGCATTGTTGAAGAAATCTCTAAGATTACGGAATGTTCGACCTCCGACTACTCCTACTCCAGCAAGTAGATATCCTTTCTGTATAAATGGTCGAAGTTCGAGCCAACCGCGTGGGGTAGGGTTTTCAACATAGACCGATGCTTGTCCTCCTGTGCCGATATTTATCGCTAGTGTGTTTTCATAATCGGTGACAGTCCCTGCGAAGCTGCACTGGTGATCGCCGGAAGCGACAGAAACTGGAATTCCAGCTTTTGCACCGAGTTTTACCGCCATCTGTGTGGTCAGGGTTCCTGCTGGCGTACATGACTCTGCGAGATCCGATAGTAGCGACTGGTGTAGACCAAGCGAATCGATAAGGTTGTAGTTCCATTCCATTTTGCTTAAATCGTAGACGCCCCAACCGACGGCATCGGTCGGGTCGGTGACGGGACGAGTTCCGGTCAAACGCGAGACAATGAATTCAGGAGCGGTTGTTCCATGGATACTGGAAAAGTTTGACGAGAGCTCTTTATTAACTTTAAGCCAGTATAGATTTGGAGCGGTATAACCTGTGACGATCGGGCAACCTGTATTTTCAAAGGCTGGGAGTCCACCAGTATCGGTTTTTGCACCTCCAAGCTTGCCCATTGCATCGAGGTAGGTGTGGTTTTTGCCTCGGATTAAGTCTTTAGAACGCTGATCTTGCCAGGAGATGAAATTACCGACTGTTTTGAGTTGATTGTCTAAAAGCTGTAGTCCCTGCTGTTGCCCAGTAATTCCAATAGCTGCGGGCTGCGAGTTGGTGTGTTTGATGAGATTTGCTGCGTTGGTGATCGCAAGATCAGCCATGCGTTCGACATCCCATTCAGATCGGCCGATTTTCTTGTCTGCAGCTGAGGTGATTTCGGATGCGTTGGCTGCGCTAGACGATCCGACAACCGATTTGGATTCGATATCGATAATTACAGCGGTCAAAGATGTCGACCCTACGTCGATAGAAAGATATTGAGTAGACATTTATTTATGTTACTGGTCGAAAAAATCGATATGAGATTGTTTCGTTGAAGCTATGGAATTTCTGAGTTAATGTTGAAATATTTTCGTCGGCATTACTTTGATTCTTCTTGACCTTCCGGGATGTTTGGTGAGAAGAAGTTAGCTACTTTTTGTCCAGGGTCTTTGAATCCCGTAGGCTCCCATATTCGAGCCTCCGTCGTATGTTCTATGTGGACGTCAGATCGATCGAAAACGCTGGCTTTGAGGCTTGTGCCCAGTCCGGGCCCTTCAGGTGCCAACAGATAGCCATCTTGGACGATGATGTTCGGTTCGATGAACTTGTCGTACCAACCTCGGTAGTAAGCGCGGTTGGTTTCCTGGATCATTACGTTTTGACAGTTCATAGATATGTGAGCGCAGGCGAAGACGTTTACGGGTCCTGTCCAATCGTGCGGTGCGATCGGAGTTTGGTAGGTGTCTGCCAGAGTTGCGATTTTTTTAGTTTCTGAGATTCCACCTGTCCATATTAGGTCGGGCATTACGATTTCTGCAGCACCTTTCTCAATGTATTCGCGGAACTCGTAACGCGTCATCAATCGTTCAGCCGCGCAAATTGGTGTTTTAGTCTCATTGGCTAATTTCAGATGGGTTTCGACGTTTATGGGATGGATCATCTCCTCCTGCCAAAGCAGATCGAATTCATCCATTGCCTGAGTAATCCTAATGGCGGGTGCTAATGCCCATTGACCTCCGCCATCGTGAGCGATTTCGATTTGATCGCCAAGTGCTTTTCGCTGTTTTGAGAGTGGAGCCAAACCTTCTTTGATCTGCTTGGCCGAAACGAAATTACCACCGGACTCAGCGGCATAAGGTGCCATATAGTAAGCCTTTACCGTAGTGATTCCTTCGTCAATCAAGCTTTGCAAGAAACCAATGGGATCGCGCTGTTCGAATTCGTTGTCTTGCCATTTGCCGTAGCTGCCAATGGTATTGTAAATTCGGATTTTGTCTCGGCATTTTCCACCGAGAAGATTGTAAATTGGCTGGTTGAGCGCTTGACCCACGATGTCCCATAACGCGATGTCAATCGCAGAAAGTGCTCTTAGCTCGGCCCCTGAGTATGTGAAAATGCCAGCGAGTTTAAATAATTCGTCCCAAATGCCTTCACGATCCATGGGATCTCGGTTAATTAGCGTGGGTCCAAAAATTTCGTGGACTACGGCTGCGACCGCCTTCGGTAAATACCATGTTTCACCTAGTCCGATTTCGCCAGAGTCAGTGTGAATCCGCACCCAGCACATCTGCCAAAACTCGTCAACGTGAATGGTTTCAACTTTGTTAATCTTCATATGATTACGTGCTTCGTGCTGTTACGTGTCGTGCTTCTATTCTCCTGACGTATAAATCCCCGATGCGTGATGTCGAATGGCCACTTGTGTTGTCTATCGAACGTCTTCCAGAACTATATCGAATACCAGGTCGGCATTTGGCGGAATTGCTCCGCCTGCACCTTGCGCACCGTACCCTTGATCGGAAGGAATGTATACACGTCTCTGTCCTCCGACTTTCATGCCGAGTATAGCGTCACGGAAACCTGGAATTACACCACCGACTGGAAATGAGATTGACTCACCTCTGGTGTACGAAGAGTCGAATACACAGCCGTCAGACGCGAGCCACCCCGTGTAATGGACATCGACTCGGTTGTTTTGATCTGGGTTTTTGCCGTCCCCTACCTTGATGTCGAATACACGAATTCCGGATGATTCTGTGACGTATTGATCTTCCGATACATCTTCGAACTGCGGAGCGGTTTCTGGGTAATCAGAATTATCGCAATCGGACACTACGTACCCTCCTTCGGGTGTTGCAGTAGGAACTGGAGTGGCTATCGTGTTTGCAGCAACGACTGTAGCCGTGGCAATTGCCTCTGCAGGGGTTAATACACTGACTAGTTCAATTTCATACGTAAGCGTGGCGTTTGGAGGGATCATCGGTGGTGATCCTATCTCTTTATATGCTAGCGGAGCGGGGATTTCTACACGTCGTATAGTTCCCGGCGACATAGTCAACATTGCTTCTCGCCATCCTGGTATGACAGAGACCAGAATTAGATCGGTTGTTGTACCGCGAGAATACGAGGAATCGAATATACATCCGTCATCAAGCCAGCCGGTGTAGTTGACCGTAACTAGATCTTCAATTTTTGGAGCAGCTCCACTTCCTGTTACGCGATCATAAATCTTTATTCCGTCGGCATCCCCAACAAGTTGATCAGCGGATACATCCTCGAATTCCGGAGCTTCTTGAGGATATGTTTTGTTATGGCATAGCGAAGTATCAGCGGTTGGCTGGATAATTGGAATTTCGACGTTGTCGGGATTCTTGCCGGCGGCCTGACACGCAGACAAGATTGATAGGGCGGTGATCGAAGCTAGCACCAAAAGTCTTTTGGATATCAATTTGTTCAATTCGGTAAATCTTGTCTTGGTTATTTCGCAGCGTTTGCGTTTGCAACGAATTCATTAAAACCGCTGGCAATCCAAGGACCGGCTCCAGTCATGAAAAACCTGACTCCCATTTCAGTGTATCTGGCGACATTTTCATTAGTCGCGAGAGCGCCAGCATTACGACCAGCTGCGGTAATTCGTGAGATCGAGTCGTTGATTTTTTCTTGTACATCAGGATGCTGGATGTCACCCATGTGTCCCATCGACGATGCAAAATCAGAAGGCGCTACGAAGAAAACGTCTATATCGTCAACGGCTATGATTTCGTCTAGATTTTCCCAAGCGATAATGTCTTCGATGAGAACGATTAACATTGATTGGTCGTTGGCATTATCAAAGTAGTTTGAGACGCCCAGACCTTGTCGGCTAGTGAACATTCCTCGTTTGCCGTTAGGTGTGAACTTACCGCCTTCCACCACGTTACGAGCTTCACTGGCGTTGTTTACATGAGGAACGACAATAGCTTGTGCGCCACGGTCGAGCGTGCGGTATATGAGCCCCTGTTCATTCAAATTGATTCGGGCTACGGAAGTCATTCCCCAAATGTCGCAGGCCCGGGTTAGATTTCCTAGGTCGGAAGCATCTGTAGCTCCGTGCTCCCCTTCCAGCCAGATGCCATCAAACCCCAAAGGGCCGACGGCGTCTATATCATCGGGGTGAGTAATTCCGCTTACGATGGAGACGATTTCACCGTTAGCGAGTTTCTGTTTGGCGCGATTTACCCTGAGTTCCAATAGAGTGCTCCCAGAAAAATAACCGTAAACGAACTGTGTGACACTAGATCATGAGAATTCTAACCCGTGAGATGCTTTTGGTGTTGCACTTTAGGCACTTCACGTATTTGAATATCATGATCAGTTCTTTTGATTAGAGTCGATCTTCCTCTATTAGGCCGTTAAACTGTCCCATCAATAACTGCGTCTATCACCAGTGGTTTGTCTGATTCGCAGCCCCTGCGAACCTGTGCGGCTAATTCATCTGGTGATTCCACCCTCACACCTTCTACTCCGTAGGCATCTGCTTGCGATTTAAAGTCGAGTGGAATGTCGAAATCCGAGGCAACGTAGCTATCTGGTGTCGGCAGCCCTTGCATCCTGTGGTAAACATTCGAATTGACTTTCAATATCTTGTATGAACGGTTGTTACATATAACAAAGACCGCCGGTATGTTCGAGTTTGCAGCTGTCCATAACGCCTGTATTGTCATGATAGCCGTTCCGTCACCCATGACGCCTACTACTGGTCTGTCAGGCAGGCCTAGTTGAACACCCATAGTTGCTCCCATGCCCCATCCGATAGCCCCTCCACGGATTGCGTAGTAGCTTCCTCGTTCATCCGGGCTCATTGCTTCGAACACCAACCCTCCGGTACTTACGCCATCGTTAAACACTGTGGCATCAGACGGTAGCGCGTTAGCTAACGTTGCTGCAAATGTGGCCGGGCTCATCGGTGACAGTTTCTGTTGTTCTCCCGCTAATTTTGCAAACGCTTCTCTTCGTGCAGTTGATACTGTTTCGGCACCTTTTAATCTTAGGGTCGCTGCTTCAGCTTTCGTTCCCGTGAACTCATACGAAACAGCTTCAGCCAGTTGACTTATTACTTTTGAAGGTGCGGCAAGAATTCCAATGTCGGTTGGCTCGGACTTCCCAATGGAACTTGGGTCTGAGTCGATATGAACTAATTTAGCGCTTTTGGGAATTATGTCTTCGGATTGGTAAAAAAAATCATCAAATACCGTGCAGCCAGCAGCAATGATTAAATCTGAAGATCTAATCGATTTAACGGCTTCTGGGTTACGTACAGAGAGGTTACCTTGCCACAGAGGATGAGTTGCGGGGAAGTTGACTTCGAATGATCCGTGACCGTAAACAGGAATTCCTGCCGTTTCAGCCAATCTTAAGGCTTCTTGGTTGGCACCACCAAGTCGATCTCCAATAATCATGATTGGTCTATCAGCGGTGGCAAGAAGATCACATACTTCTTCGATCACACTAGGATCGGCTGAGGAATTTTGAACAACATCTGTGGATGCTACGATATCCACGTCTGCGACATCATCAAAAGCATTAGCACTCATTCCTATGAACACTGGTCCTGTTGGCGAAGTCTTGGCCTCCTGAAACGCCCGTCGTATTACTGATGGAACCTGCCCAGGATGTGTTATTTCTGCACTCCACTTAGCGAATGGCCTAGCTAATTCTGCAAGGTCGGAACGCCCTGATCCTAGCTTCCTGATATCTTTGTTTCCGGCTGTCATTACCATCGGTGTTCCAGAACGCAACTGGTCAATCATCATTGATAAGCCGTTGGCCATTCCATTGTCAATGTGTAGAGAAACCAGAGGTACCGTCCCTGTGCTTCTGCCATATCCCTCGGCCATTCCGACGGCGACACCTTCTTGAAGCACAAGGACATAATTTAAATCTTTGTACTCAGGCAAAATAGTCATCATCGGGGTTTCACTCGTGCCTGGATTTCCAAACACATAGTTGACGCCTTCAGCTACAAACATCTGAAGTAAAGCATGTTTACCTGCAAGCTTCATGATGTAGCCACCTTTCTATTAAATAAAGTTTTGTCATAAGCTGCCAAAAATTTTCGCTTTTGCTAAATGATGAAGGTTTAATCAGTAGCTGACCGAATTACTCTCCCGGGCCTGTTTCCGGTGACTTCGCTGTTTTTTACTACATCAACTCCGTTTACAAAAACGTCTTCCACTCCTCTTGAATATTTGTGAGGTTCCTCGAAAGTAGCGATATCTTCTATCTCAGCAGGGTCAAATATGACGACATCCGCAAAATATCCGGGAGCTAACCGTCCTCTGCGTGTAAGTTGCAAACGTTCGGCGGGAAGTGTTGTCATTTTCCTTATGGCCTCTTCAAGAGTCACGAGATTTGTTTCTCGAACCCTTTTTAGGAATCTTGGAAAAGTTCCATAGCTTCGCGGATGTGGTTTGCCTGCACTCAAAGGCCCCGTTGATCGAAGAGAACTGCCATCTGAGGCGATTGCCACCGACGGCGCAGAGCTGATTAGATCTACGTCTTCTTGTGCCATTCCGGTGATTACGAGTTGTGCGTCGAATCCTTCATAAAGCCGCGCTAAAGCTTCACTTTCAGTACAATCCATTTGGCGGGCGATTTCTGGCAATCGTTGCCCTTCGAGACTTGGATCTGGAGCATAATTCGCTACTGCTATTTTGCTGGGTCCTGAAAATTTCTCAAAAGCCTGCTCCAGGCCATTAACTATTTGGGCTCGCAGGTCAGCATCCTGCAATCGCTCAAGAGCTTTCTTTCTTCCTCCTTCTAGAGCCCATCGTGGAAAAACGTTTCCGCTCATTGGTCCGCTGGCAGATACGTATGGATAAACGTCAGCGGCTGCATCGATACCGTCGTCTTGTGCTCTGTCTATCATTTCTATTAGATCTGAGGATCTTCCTCGTAAAGGTCCGTTGGCCTTGAGATGTGAGACCTGTACCTTGGCTCCGGTTCTACGGCCTGCTTCCAGAGCTTCCATAGTTGCCACGAACAGTCCGGGACCCTCGGTAGATGAGTCACGTATGTGGGATGAATAAAGCTTGTTTCTGTCAGCTGCCACCTGAACAAGTTCGAATACTTCGATCGCGAGTGAGTAGTATCCGGGTGCCATCGAGAGGCCAGTTGAAAACCCAAGCGCACCCGCATCAAGACCTTCTGCTACGAGTGCTTGCATCTGTTTGAGTTCACCAGAATCTGGAGCGCGTGTATCCATTCCCATGATGGCTTTTCTGATTGTGCCGTGTCCTACTTGTGTAGCTACGTTGATATTGGAACCAGTCTTTTCCAGGGCATCTAGAAAATCACTGAAACTCGTCCAATCGGGTGACCAGTCTGTGTCATACCAAGCTTTGCGGGTGTTTAAGTCGGAAGCAGCTTCACCGATCAGTGGGGCGCAAAAGCTAATACCGCAATTTCCGACGTACTCGAAAGTTACGCCTTGCGTTATCTTGCTGTCCGCGTCTGGGTCGATAAAAAATGACATGTCCGCATGGCTATGTAGATCGATGAAGCCAGGCGTTACGACTTTACCGGTTGCATCGA
>DODG01000246.1 GCA_003509065.1 Acidobacteriota bacterium | reverse complement strand
CACATGGCCCCAGAGTTAACCTGATCGTCACAAAATCCGCAATAACGGCTGAGCAATATTGCTTGGTACAGTTTAAAACGGCGGCCCACCATACGTAACGACATAACAGAATCTAACGTACTGCTACCAATGAAATATTGGGTCTATACATGAGCTATGAAAAAGCAAATTTAATCGCGTCACTGCGTGATGAAAAAACTAACAGCAACAATAAAAAATCACCTTTATTCCCAAACTATAAACAGTATTTAAAATCCAAACTTCCCGAGGAGCTGCTTAAAGATCACCCGACCGGTAATGGTGCGAGAGTAATCCGTGATCGATTCGGAATTCCACATATCTTCGCCGAAAACGAAAAAGATCTATGGTTCGCCTGCGGATACGTTCAAGCTCAAGATCGTTTATGGCAACTAGACTATCGACATCGATCAGCTACAGGGAAACTGGCAGAAGTGACCGGCGAAGACAACTTCCACAGTGACAAGCAAAGTAGAACAATCGGATTCGAACGTGCAGCAAAACTTGAATTAAAAACACTCGATGATCGATCGGCTTCATCAATAGATTCTTACGCCCGCGGAGTCAATGCCTGGATCGATATAGCTATAGATGAATTACCTGTGGAATTTGATGTGTTGGATTATGAACCTCTGGCCTGGTCATCTACCGCTACTCTTGCAGTAATGAGAGAGTTCTGGTGGTCTCTCACTGGACGGCTTCAACAAATCGTTGGGCCTGAAAGAGTAATACGCCATACGTCTCCAGAGTTAGCAGATAAGTTTCTTCAACCCGAAGCCGCAGAGTACATCGTACCTGATCAGTCCTGTTCAACCGAATTACACCCCGAAGGAGGGGGAGATGATGGCACCGGTTCTAACAACTGGATAGTTGGGGCACCAAAATCCACAACAGGGCTGCCACTGCTCGCATCAGACCCACATTGGCCCATACATTTTCCAGATTTATGGTACGAACAGCATTTAGTTGGCCCTGAAATAGATTGCATCGGAGCTGCATATGCTGGAGCTCCACCTGTAATTTTCGGTCGTACCCGTCATGCGACATGGGCGCGTACAAATAACAGTTCTTCCACTCGCGATCTTTACCACGAACAAGTAGACCCAAATAATCCGTCCAAATATATGGATGGAATTCAGTCAGTCCCTTTTGAAATTATTAGAGAACAAATTACTGTCAAAGGTAGTGGATTATCTGAGTTGAAAATCAACTTAACCAGTAGAGGCCCAGTAGTGAATCAATTCATTCCATCGGTTGATCCTAATGGAGATAACCCTATATCTCTTAAGTGGATCGGTCATGAACGGATTGATGACATGAAATCACTTTTTGGACTAAATCATGCTCAGTCCGCAGATGAAGTCAAAAGTATCCTCTCAACCTGGAGACTTTCTGTATGGAATGCCATATACGCCGATGACAATGGAAATTATGGCTATCAGATGAGCGGAAGCGTACCCAAACGCGGACGAAAAACCCGTGGAACCCGTAATGCTTCTGCAATCGAAGACCAATGGATTGGGTACAGCGATACTGACGCGCTGCCGGGCCTTCACAACCCAAAACGAGGTTGGACAGGCAGCGCTAACAATACACCTGCCCCTCGTTCACTTTTAGGTGAAATAACCGGTGCCTATGCAGATGGATACAGGTTCAGGCGAATCAGGCAAGTACTAAGCGAAAACAACACGGTATCACCTGAAACTGTCAAAGGTTTGCAATGGGATAATTTAGATCCCAGAGCAGTCGAGCTGAAAAGTAAACTTATTCGCCTTCTTAAATCCGCAGGAGGAACTGGAAGTCTGTGCGCTGCCCAATCACTTGAGACATGGAACTGTAGATTCGAGGGGACAAGTTCCGCACCCGCCATCTGGGAAGCTTTATGGAAAAGATTAGTAATTGAGATAGGTAATGCAGTACTTGGACAACCCGCTGCGGATCTAATGGCCGAATCAGCGGGGGGATTTGTTCGTTCATTATTGACTGGAAAAGAAAATCCTGCAGACCATCAAATCAATTTGGAATCAATAGTCGATAAAGCAGCAAATGAAGCAATAACTTACCTCAATAAAACGTTTGGACCAGACATTGAGAATTGGGCGTGGGCTCAAGCACACACGGTGAAATTAGTTCATCCAGCGGCAAAAACTCAAGCTATGAAACAGCTTTTCAACCTCGGTCCCTTCAACTGTCCTGGTGGTGGTGGAACAGTGAACAATCGCAGGCCTGTCGAAACAGATAGTGGTTTTGAAAATGCCAGTGGCGTCAGTTATCGACTATTTGTAGACATGTCAGAACCAAATATGGCTTGGGGCGCTACCCTAGCCGGACAATCAGGCCAGCCTGGCAGTGTTAATTACGACGACAGAGTAATGGAAACTTTGAAAAACCAATACCATCCACTACTGATGGATAAAAAAGATATAAGTAGAGAAGCCGTACATGAATTTTTTGCCCCAAAAGATTTTCTTGAATAAGACGGGCGTGAATCAGACGCCAAACTGGTGGTCATTGAGCATGAAAATCTATACAACCGGATCAAATAATGAAGATTGAAGAACTACGCGTAGACATAATCGAGTTGGGGGTACTCAAACCCGAATGGCGACCCCTCCGCCAAATGCAAGAGTATCCCGACTCACACCGTACCAAATTCGCTCATAGACCTTTTGAGGGAGCGGGTGTTACCGGGGATCCAACACCCGCTTACGCGGCGATATTAAATATACAAACTGCTGACGGAATTGAAACTCCTGGGGTACTTTGGTCTTCCTGGAGCAAGGAACAATTAGAGTGGGATTCACGAACATTCAAAGTTCAATGGGATCCCGAACTTGTAGGTATGAACGCTCTGGATAGGGAATACATTTGGCACAAAATGTGGATGGCTCGTCGCTATTTCCACATGCCAACAATCGCTCCTTTGTCACTGATTGACGAGTTGCTTTGGGATCTTGCCGGTCAAAAGTCGGGATTACCAGTACATAAACTAATTGGTGGATTCCGTGACAAGGTGCCGGCATACCTGACAGAAACCGCCGTTTCTTTTGAAGACACTTTAGCCTCAGCGGAGAGAGCCAAAGCTCAGGGATTTCTAGGATTTAAAGACCACGCGATTCTAGGAGTAGCAACCAATATTAAATTGGCAGGTGAATTACGTAATGTCGTCGGCGACGATATGGTTCTAATGCATGATCCAGTCCAGCAATACACGGTAGATGAAGCGATAAAGGTCGGCAGAGAACTCGAAAAGCTAGGTTTTCTGTGGATGGAAGAACCTCTACAGGAATCAGACATCAATGGCCTTAAACGAATTTCTGACGCCCTGGATATAGCTATTCTCGCCTTGGAATCTGTTCAAGGGGCACCTTATCTGGCAGTGCCATATTTAAGTTCGGGATCCATAGACATAGTGCGTCAAACAGGATTAGGTATAACAGGACAAATTAAACTAGCCAACTTGGCCGAGATGTTCGGAGCAAACTGTCATGGCGGTAACCCCCATGTGGTAGCAGCTATCAGAAATGACGATTGGTGGGAGCATCCCGCGTGGCAGCCTACATCACCAGATCGTGTACTCACAACGGAAACTTCGAAGTTAATCAGGAACACCCATTGGATTGAAAACGGGTATATGCACGTACCCCAAACACCCGGGTTAGGCAGAGAAATTAAATGGGATCAAATCAAAGATCGAACCATACTCTCAATTTAAAAAGGACTAGACATGACAGTTGATTGGTCTACGGCTGAAAGGTGGCTCATGGGGAGTGCTTCAACAGATTCCCTCGCCAATAAACACATCAACACACTATGTGATTCGATCGGAATACGCTGGGGGGGATCCCAAGGTGAGCGGCACGCGTCAGAATACATACGATCACAATTTGAGTCTTTTGGCCTGAGATCAACTTCAATCGAAAATTTTCAAGTTAATTCTTGGAAAGCTACATCTGCTGATATTTTAATCAGTGATGAAACAGACCGGACAATTGATGCGAGAGCCAGCCTGTTTTGTCCATCTATAAACGTTACGGCACCGTTGATAGACGTCGGATTCGGAATGCCACATGAAGTCAAAGCCCTAAATCAAAGCCTAGAGGGAACCGTTGCCTTGATGTCAAGCGGCTATGAACCATTTACTTTGCCTGAATCGTTAACCCTGCGGCTCGAACGCCTATCCAGATTAGGTGTAGTAGGGTGCATTACTCCCCACGCTACCGGTGGCCGTCATACGGCACATGGTCATGCAAGTGACTGGCGTGACCATAATCCTAATGATGTTCCTTTGCCATTAATCCATACCTCCCGCGAAGACGGGGCGTTATTGATGCGTAGAGCCGCTGCCGGAGCTTCTGTAACTGTGCACGTTGATTCCAAGCAACTCAAGGAGACTTCTTCGAACGTAATTGGCGATCTGACAGGTAAAAACTGGCCAGATGAATGGATAATTCTTGGTGCTCACCATGACACCACCGTAGATTCTCCGGGTGCAAATGACAATGCTTCAGGTTGCACAGTAGTTTTAGAAACTGCGCGCCTACTCGCGCGACTACAACAGGAATACAACATAAGCCCCGGTCGATCTATACGTTTCGCTACATTCGGTTCGGAAGAACAAGGCTTACAGGGTTCTACAGCGTTTGTAAAAAAACACTATGGTAATGATCCAATCCCGAGATTAATGATCAATCTGGATGAACTCGCAACAGGTGCTATGAAAGGCGTCGCTCTCCAATTCCCAGAATTACGTCCGCTAATTCAACGAGAACTGGATGCTATGAATGAAGGGCTGACTTGTCATGTAATGTCACAGATGGATTCTTCGGGAGATATGTTCCCGTTTGCTTTAAGGGGAATACAATCGGGAATGCTCTGGCGCTGGAGATTCGTCGGTCGGCACCCTGATGCGGGCTTTGGGCACAGCTCATCAGACACATTGGATAAAGTTCGAACTCGAGAACTGAAAGAGTATGCAGGACTACTCGCAAGATTGCTCTTGCGTGTGTCTCACACCACTCCTGATCAATGGCCTGAAAAGTCCCTTGACATCGACGAGATAGCAGCAAGAACTGCCAGCGAACGAGGGTCGGCTGCAAGAACCATGTAACGCTGTCGAACTTAATGGTTAAATCAAACCAGACGAGCGCACCGCTTGCAGACCTGCCTCATATTTATTCACCGTCTCATCTATGTCATGATCACTGTGGGTAGCCGAAAGTATCATCGACGCGGGATGCGTCCATAACCCTTCATTAATAATCGCAAGTTGTAGCTGATCTAAGACTTCATTTGCAACCGGGCGACCTCCCTGCTCAACACCAACAGGAACGGCATGCGGATCATCGGTATCAACTGGCGTACCAAGACTAACCATTACTATCGACGACACACCGTAAGCTCCACCAGGGATTTCCATAGACTGGAGAATTTTATTTATGCCATCCTTTAATCGCACTGCCTGTTTCTCAGCAGTTTCGACAATACCATCACGTTCAACTATCCCAAGAGCAGTACTTCCTGCAGAGGCTGATAAAGGATTTGCGTTGAATGTTCCCGGATGACGAATACCCCCTTCTCCAACAGTATCTATCACATCGGCTCTACCACCCACACATCCACCGGGTAATCCTCCTGCAAGTATCTTTGCAAACGCACTCAAGTCAGGGGTTATGCCGTACCGTCCCTGACATCCGGCATTAGACCATCTAAACCCACTTACAACCTCATCAAAAATCAACAAAACACCGTGAGTTGTCGTTAGTTCACGCAAGCCACGGATGAATTCGGGAGGAGCAATGTCGTTTCCCTGGAACACAACGGCTGCAATATCGTCATGGCCTGTGAGAATTTCGTCTATGGCATCAAGATCGTGGGGAGGAGCGTTAATTATAGAATCGCTCGTACCGCTAGGAATTCCATACTGGCGATCTGTCTCCGGATCCGTAACATAAGCTGGATCAGACCAACCGTGAAACGCGCCCGCAAACTTAACAATCTTCTCTTTACCGCTGAAAACTCTTGCCATCTTAAAGGCCATCATTAGGGCCTCTGTACCAGATCCAACAAAACGGAGTTTTTCTACCGAGGGGACCAACCGGCATACAGCATCACCCCATTCAACCTCGAAACGCGTTCCAGAACTTAAATGAGAGCCATTTGCCATCTGCAACTGAACAGCATTAACAACCGCCGGATGGGCTTGCCCAAGGATCATAGATCCGTGACCAGTTTTGTAATCAATGTACTCGTTACCGTCAACGTCCCATTTAAGTGGGCCTAATCCGCGCTCCATATAGACGGGATAAGGAAACATTTGACGAGAAACATGAGTTACCCCTTCGGCAAACAGATCGTTCGCCTTGTCGGCTAATGGCTTTGATTGAGGGTGTAACTCGACGAACTTAGCTTCAATGCGGTTCATTTTTTTTCCTTTGTTAAAGCAGAGACTTTAACTCATTTGGTTTCCAATTTAAGTCACTCATATCGACAAACGAAATACA